>NZ_JBFAPG010000201.1:0-10452 GCF_040675595.1 Micromonospora sp. NPDC049580 | reverse complement strand
CGGCAAGCCCGTACCGATGTAGAGCTTCCGGGTCTACTACGGCTCCCGGGTCAAGGACCCGTCGACCGTCAAGCCCTTCCCGCCGGGCCTGCGGGTCGTCGAGGGCGACGCCAAGCGGCAGGTGGAGACCCCGAAGAGCAGCGGCAGTAACCAGTTCTGGTGCGCGGGCAGCGCCGAGATCGGCCGCAGCGCAGACGGCAACTGGCCGGTCTGTGCCGCCGGCGGCAACCTGATCTTCCAGCTGGTGTTCAAGGACTGCTGGGACGGCAGGAACATCGACTCGCCCGATCACAAGTCGCACATGGGTGACCCCGTGAACGGCGTCTGCACCGGCAGGTACCCGGTGGCGGTGCCCGATCTCTCCTTCATGGTCAACTACGAGTCGCTGGGCGGGGACGGCCTCAGTCTCTCCTCCGGCAAGCCGTCCTCGATGCACGGCGACTTCATGAACGCCTGGGAGCCCGGCCACCTGGGTGCCCTGGTGAAGTCCTGCCTGAACCAGAACGCCAAGTGCGGAGTGGAACCGACGTTCGCGGGCGGCTGATCCCCGCCGGCGCGCTCCTGGACGGCCCTCTCGCCCCGGCGAGGGGGCCGTCCACCGTTCACCGCACCGATCGGCTGGGGCCCGGGTGGCCGACACCCGACACCGGAGCGCGCGGTAGCCGACTGTGACCATTACGTCACGACGAGCACACTCCTCCCCGACATGTTCCCGTCGAATGGAGGAACACATGCGTCTCCGATCGTTCGTCACCGCCGCGCTGGCCGCCGTCCTGGCCGCCGGCGCACTCACGCCGGCGGCACCGGCCGCCGCGGCCACCGCCGACCGCTGGGGGTTCGCGTACGTGCAGGACCCCACGGTGCCGGTCTGGACCGTGCTGGACACCAGCCGGCAGTGGGGTAGCTGGAAGACCGCGTTCCCGGCCGCCTGGGCGGACGGCGTCAAGCTCGCGCCCGGCCGGTTCCAGGTCCGCTTCCCACAGGTGGGCGCCAGCTCGCGGGGCGTGCCGCACGTGACCCCGGTGAACCGGACCGGGCACTACTGCGAGGTGGTTCGCTGGTTCCAGTCCGGCGCCGACGAGATCGTCGACGTGCAGTGTCACAGGCCCGGCGGCACGCGCGAGGACACCCCGTTCACCGTGCTCTGGACGACCAGTTCGGGCGTACTGCCGGCCGGCACCTCCCACGCGTACGTGCAGTGGGGCGGCGGCGTCGTGGTGCAGTCGTACAACTCGACGGGCGTGGTGAACACGGTCGGGCCACTGGGGGTCGGGCAGTACCTGGTGCGGCTGCCCGGGGTCGGGCTGGCCGGGGTGCTCGCCGGCGACGTGCAGGTCACCGCCGTACAGCCCAACGCCGGCCCCCGCCGGTGCAAGGTCTACTCCTGGGCCGCGGTCGGTAGCGACGTGCAGGTGTACGTCTTCTGCTACGACCAGGCCGGCGCGTTCGTCAACACCGACTTCGCCCTGTCGTACCACCGCCGGCGGCCGGTGATCGGCTCCCTCGCGCCGCCGTCGTACTTCGGTTACCTGGGCACCGCCGTCGGTGGGCCGACCAACGACAACTCGGTGCTCGGCGTCGGCGCGAACACGGTGGCGCCGCTGGTGCCGGCCGGCCGCTACCTGGCTACCTTCCCGCAGATCGGGCTCAAGGAGACCCACGTCCAGGTGGTGGCGCAGGGCGCGGGCAGCAACTACTGCCACCTCACCCAACCGTGGACGTACACCACCAACGCCGACGTCGACGTGATCTGCTTCGACAACGCCGGCGTCGTCACCCCGCACCGCTTCCTGGCCACCTTCACCTCCCGACTCTGACGCCACAACCGCGCCGGCGGTGGCCGCTCGCGGTCGCCGCCGGCAGGATGAAGCCGGCCATCCGCTACCGGGCGGAGAGCAACGGCGCCGACGACCTGCGCCACCTCATCAACGAGGCCTCCGACTGACCCGACGTGCGGTCCCGCGCTGGTCAGTCGGTGCGGTGGCCTGGGCCAGGGTGAGCGAGCCGTCCCGGATCGCCGCGGCTACGGAGCAGACTCGACGGTCTCCCGGCGCTCGTCCCTGCTGACCAGGATCTTCCTGCCCGACCACCGAGCGACGCGGCCACCAGGGCGCAGGCCCACGAAGGCGACCACACCGGAGGCCAGGTACAACGCGGCCTGCACGTTGAGGACGAGCACGACGCTGAGCGCGTCGCCGAGCAGACCGGCCGCCACCATGCCCAGGCCCTGTGCCGCGTTGTAGATCGCGTAGTACGCGCCGAAGGCCCGGCCGAGATCGGTGTCCGGCACGCTCTGCTGAATCTGCGCGAACGCCCCGCTGCTGTAGGCGACGCCCGGCACGCCGACCAGGATGAACAGCAGGACGTACCACCCGGGTTGACGGGTGACCGCCGGCCCGTTCCAGATGACCAGGCTGATCAGGCCGAACGTGGTGGCGCCGAGGCTCATCAGCAGCCGGGAGCTGAGCCGCGTCCCCAGCATGCCGACGATGAGCCCGCTGGCCACACCGCCGATCGCCTGTACGCCACGGAGCACGCCGGTGAGCGTGCCGTCGGCATGCAGCGCGCGGCTGACGAAGACCACGAAGAGCACCACGAACAGGCCCTGCGCGATGCCACCCAGCGCCACGCTCAGCATCGTCACCCGCACGGTGTGGTTGCGCAGCATCGCCGCGAGGCCGGACCGCCAGGTGGCGAAGAACGGCGACGTACGCTCCGGTGGGTTCGACGCCGCGACGCCGCGACGCGCGGCCCGGCGGCCGACGACGATCAGGGCTGCCGTGGTCGTGAAGGCCACGACGGCACCGATGGCGAGGTAACCGGTGCCGGCGCGGGTGATCGCGAACCCACCGAGCGAGCCTCCGATGAGCCGTCCCACACTGATGTTGAGCGCCACCATGCTGTTCGCGCTCACCAGGTGCGCGGGCTCGACGAGGCTGGGCAGCGCCGCGTTGCGGGCGGAGTCGAACGTCTGGGTCAGCACGGCCTGGGCGCCAGCGATCAGGCAAATGATCCACAGATGGTGGCCGGGTTCGGCGAGCAGGGGAAGCACCGCTGCCGCCTGCGCCACGGCGGCGCAGCCCATGAGCCGGAACCTGTCGTAGCGGTCGGCCAGGGCACCGGCGAACGACCCCAGCGTGATGCCGCACAGCAGCTCGACGAGGAAGACGGCGGAGGTGGTGAACGCCGACCCGGTCACACCGAACACGTAGATCGGCAGCCCGGTGAGCAGCAACCAGCTCGCCACGCTCGAGCAGAGCCCCGCGGCCCAGATCACGACGAATCCGCGGTGACGCAACAGCGTCACCATGTCAGACGAATTCCGGTGTGGGGTAGGCCTGCAGGCTGAGGCTGACCGGTCGGGCGTCGCTCGGGGGCGCGTTGCGCAGGGGGCGCAGGTACGGCCGGATGACGGCGTCCAGGGTCAGCGTGAGGTGTCGCAACTCCTCCGGGGTGAGCGACAGCGTGTAGTTGTGGAAGGTCGCGCTCCCCCGCCACTCGTCTGTCAGCTTGTGCTGCCGGTTCTGGTAGCGCTGCAGCGACCGGAACACCTCGTCGAACTCGAGCGCGGTCAGCGCGTCGTTGACCTGCTGTCCGTCGGCGTCGTCGGAGTCGGGGAGGTATTCGAGCCCGGTGGCGGCGGCACGCCAGGGCCGGTCACGTCGGTTGGTTCCCTCGGCGGGGGCCCGTTCGATGAGGCCGTGCCGGGCCAGCTGGTGCAGGTGGTAGCTGCAGTTCGAGCCCGTGTCGTCGAGAGCCTCGGCGCACTGGGCGGCGGTTCGCGGGCCGGCGGCCAGCAGGTAGCGCAGCAACCGCAGGCGCAGCGGGTGGGCGAGCGCGCGCAGCGTGGTGGCGTCGCGTACCCGCACGCGACGTTCCGACCCGGTCGGTTCCATGGAGTGACACTCCTAATCGAAAGACTCCTTTCGTTTATACGCCCCTGGAGACAGTTTTCGCAATGAGTGTTTCGCATCAGCGATGGGTCCGTGTCCGCCGCCAGCAGGGCGGCCTCGTGGCGGAGATGACGTGGCCGACGACCCACGCGCATCACCGGATGCGAATAGGTGAGTGCATCGCTACTATGGGTCAGCAATCCAGAGGGAAGGGGGTAGTGCCCGCGTGCGAAGTCCCGTCAACGGAACCACGACGATGTCTGCGTCGAGCCGGTCGGCTGCGCCCGTGGCCGGCCGACTGCGCAGGCTCGCCCGGCGGTTGGTGCTGATCGCGGCTGCCGTCGGGGCCGGTTTCCTCCTGGCCGCCCTGTTCCAGGGGCCGGCCGCCGCCGACGGGATACGCAGCGACCCCGGCAACGAGCCTCATCGGCAGATCCGCGCTCTGGTCGAGCCGATCGCACGGCTCACGGTCGCGGAGCGCTCCGCGGGTGAGCGCCCGCGCGTCGTGCGGGCCGACGAACCCCGCCCTGATCGGCCCCGCGCCCCGCTGGCCGGGGCCATCGGTAGCGTCGTCACCCCCCGCGACGTGACACCCTCGACGCCGCCTCGCCGGCCCAGGGACGCGTCGCCCGGGTCCGTGCCGCTGCCTCGGGTCGGCGCAGCCGTCCCGCCCGGCGCTGCCGAGCGCGCGAGGCTCCGGCCCGCGTCCCCAGCGCCCGCGGCTCATCGTCCAACTCGCCACGGGCACCCGTCCCGGCCGGCCGCTGATCCGGCACCGCGGCCGGTCCCCGCCGCGGCCGAGGCACACGCGCTGCCCGTACCGGCCGGTTCTCTCGCGGTGGGCCTGATCACCGCCCCACTGCCGCATGTCGTCGCCATCGTACGGACAGTGCCGATCCAGTCTGTCATCGTGGCGCTTCTCCGTGTCACCGACGCCGTTCTACCGCCCGATCTCAGGGCGGTGATCCCTCCGGCGACACCTCCGCTGACCGCTCCCCCAGCGCCCGGGCCGGCCACCGTGCCGATGACCGACTCGCCTCCCGTGGCGGCCGCGCCGGCACCACCGGCGGATTCGGCGGTGTCGCCCGTCCGCGCCGCGCCGGTGGTCGTATGTGCCACGGCAGCGCCGCCTCCCGCCGCGCCGCCGCCGATGTCCGTCGCCGTCCCCACGCGTCCCACGGCCTCGAAGGGGCACCTCGCCGCACGCCCGGCCCCGTTGGCGGTGGCCGCCGAACTTCCCGGCCGACCCGTCGCGCCGGTCGACCAGGAGGCCGCCGGCGTCGACAATGGATCGACGGCGGGGCCGGGTCTGATCCGGCCCGTCGACCGGCAGTCGCCCCTCGCCTCCGGGGTGCCCTGCGAACTCGTGCCACTCCTCGTCGAGAGCCGCGCTCCGTCTGCGATCGCCCGCCCGGGCTGAGGCGTGTCGACCGACCCGGATGCCGGCCGACACGCTCGGTCCCATCCGCTGGCCTGGTCGATCAGTGCCCGTGCCCGTCTGCAGTGACGGTGCCGCGGGCCCATGCCTATCCGTCCGTCGCGCACGACCGCCCTGACCAGCCCGTGGACGTTCCGGGATCGGTGGCCGGTGTGACGCGTACCTGAGATCGGAGAAACGTGGTGATCCACGTTGTCGTCGCCGAGGACATGGGTTTACTGCGCGGTGCGCTCTGCGCCGCGCTGTCAGGTGAGGAGGACATGAAGGTGGTCGCCGACGTCGAGGGTGTCGGCGAGTTGTTGACGGTGGTACGCCGGTGCAGACCCCAGGTGGTGGTGCTGGCGCTGACACCGGAGTCGCCCGACCCGGTGGAGATGGTCACCCGGATCAGCGCCGAGGCGCCGCACGCCGCCGTGCTGGCGATGAGCCCTCGGTGGAGCCCCGCCCTGGTGGAGGCCGCGCTGGCGGCCGGCGCACGCGGCCTGCTCGGGAAGGACAGCTCCCTGGTGGAGCTGGTGCGGGCGATCCGCGCGCTCGCCGCCGGGGAGCGGGCGATCGATCCGGCCGCCGCGGTGGCGGTGCTGAGCCCTCCGGAGATCCCGTTGACGCCTCGGGAGATGGACGTGCTGCGGATGGCCGCCGAGGGTCTGCCCCTGAAGGAGATCGCGGCCCGCCTCTATCTGGCGCACGGGACGGTGCGCAATCACCTCTCGGTGATCCTGCGCAAGACCGGTGCGCGCAACCGGTTGGAAGCGGTGTGGCGCGCGCGGAGTAACGGCTGGTTGTAGCCGTCGGGGGCGGGGCCGGTGGACGTGTCCGGCCCCGCCCCCGTCGCCGTGCGGGCCCAACGGATGCGTGTTTGAATATCGACGTAGTGTAATCGCCTTCGGAGTGCGGAAAGGTTCATCGTGATCCGTACCCTGCTCGCTTTGGACGGTGCCCTGGTGCTGGGCGCGCTGTCGTTCGTCCTCGCCGCCGAGGACGACATCCGCGTCGTGGCGGAGGTGGATCGCGGCGACGCGGTCTCCGCGGCCGTCCGCGCCCAACGCCCCGACGTGGTGGTGGCCGACCTCGACGTCGTCGAGGGAGTCGACCCGAGCCGCTTCGGTCGGTGCCCCGTCCTGGTGCTGGCCCACCCACATCGGGCACGGCGACTGCGCGGCATGCTCTGCCCGACCCGGACGGTCGGCATCCTGCGCAGTGACGCCGGCCCCCAACGGGTCATCGACGGGATCCGCCGGCTCGCTCGCCGGGAGCCGGTGCTCGACGCGGATCTCGTCGTCGCGGCGCTGCGCTCGGACAGCCCGCTGACCAGCCGCGAGACGGAGGTGTTGACGCTGACAGCGGCCGGGGCGCCGGTCGCCGAGGTGGCGGCGACGCTCGGGCTCAGCCGGGGCACCGTCCGCAACCACCTCGGTCGAATCACCCGCAAGGCGGGTGCGCGCACCCGGGTGGAGGCCGTGCGGATGGCAGGCGAGGCAGGCTGGATCTGACGGCGCCGGCGGCTCGGGGCGCGGAGGTCAGCTCAGCCGGGCCCCCGTCCGGGACAGCGCCACCGGATCATCCCAGCAACCGACGAGGGCCCGGTACGTGGCCGATCGGGCCATCAACTGCTCGTGCGTTCCCACCACGGGCTCGTCGCCGTCGAGGACCAGCACCCGATCGGCCCGCAGCGCGGAACTGATCCGGTGCGCGATCACCACGAGACTGCCGTGCCGCCGGGCGAAGGCACTCTCGACGGTCGCCTCCAGCGCCGGGTCCAGGTGACAGGTCGCCTCGTCGAGGACCACCAGCGGGGCGGGCGCCAGCCAGGCCCGGACCGCCGCGATGAGCTGCCGTTCACCGGCGGAGAGCAGAGCCGGCACGACCGGCGCGTCCAGACCGCCCAGGCGCGTCGCCAGGGGGCGCGCACCGAGCGCGGCGAGGGTGACCTCCAGCAGGTCGTCGTCGGCGTCCGGCCGCAGGTAGCGGAGGTTGTCGGCGAGGCTGCCGGTGAAGACGTACGCCTCCTGAGGCACCAGCACTCTCATCCGGGCCAGGTGGGCCGGCTCGGCGTCGGCCACCGCCGCGCCGGCCAGGCGGACCGTGCCCGCCTGCGGCGGCACCAGACCGGCGAGCAGGGCGGCCAGTGTGGACTTGCCCACGCCGCTCGGGCCGACCACGGCGAGGTGATCCCCGTCGGCCAGCGTCAGTGCGAAGTTCCGGAGAACGGGCCGGGCGCGCGGGCCGTAGCCGAAGGTCAGTCCGCGGACCTCGACGGCCGGTGAGCCGTCGACCGGACGGGCCGGCGGGCGCGCGCGGGGCGTCCGGGTGGTGGGAGCGGGCAGGTGGGGTCCGCCGGACACCGCAGCGGCCCGCAGGATGTTCTCCAGGGTGACCGCGTAGCGCAGCCCGCCGCCGCCGATGCCCTGCACCAGCGTGTGCAGGGCCGGTTGCAGGCCGGTGGAGACGTAGATCAGCGCCCCCAGCACCGCGCCCGCCGTCAATCCGCGTTCGACCAGCCACGGAGCGGCCGAGAGCAGCACGACCAGCGGCAACCAGCCGCCGATGCCGAGGCTGAGGCTGCGGATCACCGCCATCCGGGCGAGGGCGCGTTCGGCGGCGGCCTGTGCGGACACCTGCCGTTCCACGTCGGCCGTGACGCGTGCCTGCGCGCCGCAGGCCAGCACGTCGCGGTGACCGGCCAGCGCAGCCGACGCCGCCTGGCCGAGCTGTTCACCAGCCCGGACGTACGCGCGCTGGTGCCCGGCCATCGCCGGCAACGCGGCGAGGAACACGGCCAGACCGGCGACCAGTGGCGCGGCGGCCAGCGCCGCCACCACCGGCGCCAGGGCGAGCAGGCCGAGCAGGGCCGCGCCGGCGGAGAAGAGGAAACCGCGGGTCACCATCAGCAGGCCCGCGAAGGTGTCGCGGACGATCTCCATCTGGTGGGTCAGCCGGGTCACGGCCGCGCTGTCCGGGCGGCCACCCGCCCGGGTGGCGTCGCGCAGGGCACCCCGGACCACCTGAGCGGCCACCTCGTCACGGAACGGCTCGACCACCGCGCCGAGGCTGCGGTACGTCCGACCGGTCGCCGCCGCGCCGACCAGCACGGTCACGGCGAGTACCCCCAGCCACGCCAGGCCGTTGAGGAGCCGCCCGGCCAGGAAACCGTCGTCGACGGCCCGGGCGACCAGCAGGCCGGCGAGCAGCGCGGGCAGCGACTCGACGAGCGACCAGCCGCAGAGCCGGGCGAGGTCACGCCGGCGGGCCCGCAGCGCCCGCCAGGTCACCCGTCGTACGCTGGGACGGCTCACGGCCCACCGCCGGCCGGCTGGAAGAGGGCGCGGTAGTCCGGGTCGGCCCAGAGTCGCCGGTGCGGCGCGAGGCCGCGCAGCCGACCGCCGTCCAGCCAGGCGACGAGGTCGGCCGCGGCGGCCGCAGCGGTCCGGTGCGTGACCACCAGTCGGGTCCGCCCGCCGCCGCGTCCGAGAACCGCCTCGGTGATCCGGTGCTCGGTCGCGGTGTCCAGGCTGGACATCGCGTCGTCCAGGATGAGCAGCCGCTCGGCGGCGAATGCCCGGGCCAGGCCGAGGCGTTGGGTCTCGCCTCCGGAGAGCGGTGTGTCCGCCAGTGGGGTGCGGTAGCCGTCGGGCAGACGGTCGATCACGTCGGCGACCGCCGCCCTACGGGCCCCCCGAAGGACCGCCGGCGTGGCCGGGCTCCCGTCGGTCGGCGGCGTGGCGGACTCGACCGGCAGCGCCAGGCCGATCGCGTCGTGGACGGTCGCGCCGATCAGCACCGGCTGGTCGAACGCATAGCCGACGGCTCGGCGCAGCGTCGCCCCGTCGAGGTCGCGCAGCGGCACACCGTCCAGTAGCACCTCACCGCCGTCGGGGTCGTGCAGCCGTCCCGCCACGGCGGCCAGGGTCGACTTGCCGGCACCGGACGCGCCGACGACGGCCACGATCGCGCCCGCCGGGACGTCCAGGTCGATGCCGTCCAGGATGGGCCGGCCGTCCTCGGCGTGCACGCGTACCCCGCGCAGTCGCAGGGCCCCGCCGCCGGGTGGAAGCTGTCGCTCGCCCGCCGGCGCGGCGGGCTGTTCCAGCAGCTCGGCGACCCGGTGTGCCCCGGCGCGGCTGCGGACCAGGTGGTTCAGGGTGGCGAGCACCCCACCGAGTCCGGCGCCCATGGCCGCGTACCGGACGGCGGCGACCAGTTGGCCCGGCGTGAGCCAGCCCGCGGTCAGGGCGTACCCGCCGACCGCGATCACGCTCAGGTGCAGCAGCGGCGCCACGGCGGAGGTACGCGCACTCGCCCGGGCCAGCAGTTCCCACGCGCGCCGGCCGTGCAGGCCCAGCTCCGGCAGGGCCGCCAGCACCCGGTCCTCCTCGCGGTGGACGGTGGCGGCGGCGGCGATGGTCCGGGCACCGGTCAGCGACTCCAGCAGTCGGCCGGCGATGGCCCCGAGCACCCGCTGGTATCCGGCGGTCGCGGCCGAGGCGTCGGCCACGAAGGCGCGCATGAGGACGGCGAGCAGGCCGAGGCCGGCGAGCAGGGTGATCCCCAGGACCGGTTCCATGATGGCGAGCGCGACGACGCTGCCGAGTGGTGGAAGCACCGCCACGATGGCCAGGACGACTGCGTTGCCGGCCTGTCCCGCGTCGGCGGCCTGGCCGACCAACCGGCCGACGAGATCACCCACCGGATAGCGGCGGGTGGTGCGGACATCCACGGCGAACAGGTGACGCAGCAGGCGCCGGCGCAGCCCGGCGGTGGCGCGTGCCGCACCGAATCCGCTGGCCAGGTCGGTGAGGGTGTCGACGCAGACGAGGACGACGACCAGGGCACCGGCGGACACCGCCCACCAGCCGGAGCCGCCGGCGAGGGCGGCGTCGACGGCACGGCCGAGGGCCGCGGGCAGCAACAGTTCAGCGGCCGCGCCGAGCAACGCGACCGCCGCGAGTCCACCGGTCCAGCCGCCGCCGGCCAGAACCGTCCGCCTCAGCAGCCGGTCCCCCGCCTCGAACGTCGGCATCGGTCCTCCCAGTGCTACGCGGTCGCCCTGGGTGGGGGCGGCTGCCCGCCCAGGGCGGCCCCGGTCGGGGGTGGGTGAGTTGGTGGTGGTGACGGAGTGCG
>NZ_JBFAPG010000200.1:0-10466 GCF_040675595.1 Micromonospora sp. NPDC049580 | reverse complement strand
GCCACGCAGACCCCGGGCCGGACAGCGGCGTACTCATTACTTGATCTGGCCGGAGATGGTCTTGCCGGCGGCGGTGATGGTGCTGGTCGGGTCGGCCCCGCCGATGACGGCGGCCTCGGCCTTGCCGAACGGGTCCCAGATGGCGGCCATCGCCGGGATCGCCGGGAGCACCTGGCCGTTCTTGCCGGCCTCCTGGAACTTCGCCAGATCCGGGTCACTGCCCTTGACCTGGTCGAGGGCGGCGGTCAGCGCCGGCGGCCGGGGCTCGGCGTTGTAGAGCGCGACGGCCAGCTCGGGAGTGGTGGTGTAGTTGGCGACGAACTCCTGGGCCAGTGCCTTGTTCTTGCCCTTGGCGGCGACGTAGAACGCCTGCACACCCACGAACGGCTGGGCTTCCTTACCGCCGGCGAAGCCGGGGATGGCGGAGATGTCGTACTTGACGTTGGCCTTCTTGACGTCGGCGATCGCCCACGGCCCGGAGACCAGGTACGCGCACTTCTTACCGGTGAAGGTGGCGATCGAGTTGGTGTCCGCGATGGAGCGCTTGAGCACGCCCTCGCCCTTCTCGCCCAGCGCGCTGATCTTCTTGAACGCCTCGATCGACGCGGGCTTGCCCACGCCCAGGTCCTTCGGGTCGTAGTCCCCGTTGGCTCCGGTGCCGAAGAGGTAGCCGCCGGCCGAGCTGTAGAGCGGGTAGATGTGGTACGCGTCGCCGTTCTGGCCGACCTGGAGGCAGAGCGTCTCGGTGGCCTTCTTCGACGCCTTGAGCTGCTTGCCCGTGGCGACCAGGTCCTCGATGGTCTTCGGCGCCTCGGGGGCCAGCTCGGTGTTGCGGATCAGCGCCAGGTTCTCCTGCGCGTACGGCACACCGTAGAGCTGACCGTTGAAGGTGACCGCCTTGATGGCGGTCGCGTTGAACGCGCTCTTCTGCTCGGCGGCGAGCTGCACGGGGTCGATGGCGCCGTTCTGCACCAGGTTGCCGATCCAGTCGTGCGCGCCGACCACCACGTCGGGGCCGCTGCCCTGCTGCGAGGCGGTGACGAAGTTGGTCTGCAGGTCCTTGCTGACGGCCTGGACCTCGACGGTGACGCCGTTCTCCTGGCCGAACTTCTCGGCGAACGGCTTGAGGGCAGCGGTGCGCTTGTCGTCCGCCCAGATCACCAGTTTGCCGCCGGCCGCCTTGGGGGATTCCTTCGCGGCCGGCTTGTCGCTGTCGCCACCACAGCCGGAGGCGGCGAGCGCCAGGGCGAAGAGGGCGACCACACCCGCGGTACGGATGCGCATCGGTACTCCTGTCGTCATGGCGGATCCGCCGGGGGAAGGACGGTCCGCCAGTGGGAAAACTGAAAGTTTTTGCCAACCGGCGCAGCGATGCTGCGCCGCTGCTCGCGTATGTTGCGGGGACGTTAGCAAGAGGTTGCAGATAATGGAAGGGCTTGCAGAGAGCCCCGCAAGAACTTGCCGGTGGGCTAAAGTGCCGCCATGCGCGCTCGACTGTCCGACATCGCCCAGCAGGCCGAAGTCAGCGAGGCCACGGTGTCGCGGGTGCTCAACGACCGCCCCGGCGTGGCCCCGGAGACCCGACAGGCCGTCCTCACCGCCCTCGACGTCCTGGGCTACGAGCGACCGGCACGACTGCGCAAGCGCAGCGCCGGCCTGGTCGGCCTGGTGGTGCCCGAGTTGGACAACCCGATCTTCCCGGCGTTCGCGCAGGTCATCGAGTCGACGCTGGCGCAGAGCGGGTTCACCCCGGTGCTCTGCACCCAGACCGCCGGCGGCGTGACCGAGGACGAATACGTGGAGATGCTGCTGGACCGGCAGGTCTCCGGGATCGTCTTCGTCTCCGGCCTGCACGCCGACACCGCCGCCAACCACGACCGCTACCGGGCGCTGATCGCCCGGCCGCTGCCGGTCGTGATGATCAACGGGTACGTCCCCGGCATCGGCGCCCCCTTCGTCTCCTGTGACGACCGGGAGGCCGCCGACCTGGCCGTGGCCCACCTCGTCGCGCTCGGGCACCGGCGGATCGGCCTGATCACCGGCCCGGACCGGTTCGTGCCGGTGCAGCGCAAGGTGGCCGGCTGGCGGGCGGCGATGACCCGCCTGGCCGGCGTCGCCGAGGCCGACCTCGGCCCGCTGGCCGAGCTGACACTGTTCGGTGTGGAGGGTGGCGAGGCGGCGGCCGGCCGGCTGCTCGACCGGGGCGTCACCGGCCTGGTCTGCGGCTCCGACCTGATGGCGCTCGGTGCGGTGCGGGCGGCCCGGCAACGCGGTCTGACCGTTCCGGGCGACCTCTCCGTGGTCGGCTACGACGACTCACCGCTGATGGCTTTCACCGACCCGCCGCTGACCACGGTGCGGCAGCCCGTCATCGCCATGGCGGTGGCGGCGGTCCGGGCCCTGGTGGACGAGATCAACGGACACGGCGCCCCGCACTCGGAGTACCTGTTCCGCCCCGAGTTGGTCGCGCGGGGCTCGACCGCGGTCGCCCCGGCCGCCGTGCGGTTTCCTTACGCAAGATCTGCTTGACTCTTGCAGAGGCGGGCGGCATATTGCTCAGACAGCCGCGCCCGAGCCTGAGACAGACGGGGAAACATCACCAATGACCGTCAGCACCATCACCCCGCCCCGCACCGACGACGACTGGTGGCGCTCGGCGGTCGTCTACCAGGTCTACGTGCGCAGCTTCGCCGACAGCAACGGTGACGGCGTCGGCGACCTCGCGGGCATCCGGGAGCGGCTGCCGTACCTGCGCGACCTCGGGGTGGACGCGCTCTGGCTGACCCCCTTCTACACCTCCCCGATGATCGACGGCGGATACGACGTCGCCGACTACCGCGACGTCGACCCCCTGTTCGGCACCCTCGCCGACTTCGACGCGATGATCAGCGACGCGCACGCCCTCGGCCTGCGGATCATCGTCGACCTGGTGCCCAACCACACCTCCAGCGCGCACCGCTGGTTCGTCGACGCCCTCGCCGCCGGCCCCGGCTCGCCCGAGCGGGCCCGCTACCTCTTCGCCGACGGCCGGGGCGAGCACGGTGACCTGCCCCCCAACGACTGGGAGAGCATCTTCGGCGGCCCGGCCTGGACCCGGATCGCCGACGGCCAGTGGTACCTGCACCTGTTCGACCCGGCCCAGCCGGACCTGAACTGGCGGCACCCCGAGGTCCGCGCCGAGTTCGAGGACGTCCTGCGGTTCTGGCTCGACCGGGGCGTGGACGGCTTCCGCGTCGACGTGGCCCACGGCATGATCAAGGCCGAGGGTCTGCCGGACGTCGGCTTCAGCACGGCGACGACCGGGCAGCGCCAGGTCGACCTGCTCGGCAAGGCCCGCCTGCCCTACTTCGACCAGGACGAGGTGCACGAGATCTACCGCGCGTGGCGACCCATCCTGGACAGCTACCCCGGCGGTCGGATGGCGGTCGCCGAGGCGTGGGCCGAGACGCCGCAGCGGCTGGCCCGCTACATCGGCCCGGACGAGCTGCACCAGGCGTTCAGCTTCGACTTCCTCGACGCCACCTGGTCGGCCGACTCGTTCCGCAAGGTGATCGACACCGCCCTCGCCGAGGCGACAGTGGTCGGCGCGCCCACCACCTGGGTGCTGTCCAACCACGACAAGCAGCGGCACGTCACCCGCTACGGCGACGGCGCCGAAGGGCTGCGCCGGGCGCGCGCCGCCAGCCTGCTGATGCTCGCCCTCCCCGGCAGCGCCTACCTCTACCAGGGCGAGGAGTTGGGCCTGCCCGAGGTTCTCGACCTTCCCGACGAGCTGCGCCAGGACCCGGCGTTCCTGCGGACCGGCGAGAGTCGCGACGGCTGCCGCGTGCCGATTCCGTGGAGCGGTCAGCTGGCGCCGTACGGCTTCGGGCCAGCCGGCAGCGAGCTGAGCTGGCTGCCCGCCCCGACGACCTGGGACGCCCTGTCGGTCGCCGCGCAGGCCGGTACGCCCGACTCGACGCTGGAGCTGTATCGGGCCGCCCTGCGTATTCGTCACGAACACCCGGCGCTGGCCGTCGACGCCGGCGAGGTCACCTGGTTGCAGGCCGAACCGGGCGTGCTGGCCTTCTCCCGCACCGCGGGCACCACCGCGCTGACCTGCGTCGTCAACCTCAGCGGAGCGCCCGTGGCCCTCGACGGGTACGGCGAGCTCATCGTCGCGAGCGCGCCGCTCACCGATCGCCTGCTGCCCGTCGACGCGGCCGCCTGGTTGGAACGGCGCTGAGCGGGTAAGCCCAACTCGACCTGGTCGTCCGTCGTGCCCCGCGCCAACGGGCGACTGGGCTACCGGCCCCTTGTGGTGGGGGGTGAGGTGCACCGGCGTCACGCGGAGTCCACTCCGCGCGGCGCCGGTGTCCGTGTGTGACAGGTGGTGTGCCCCGGTGCACGGCACGTCGACTCGGCCAGACCGAGAACGAACGGTTCACCGTGCTCGCCGACCCCGAGGGCAACGAGTTCTGCGTGCTGGACGGGCCGCCGACCCGCTGAGCGGTCGCGTCACTTCGCGGTGAGCAGCGCCGCGATCCGGGTGAAGCCGGCGCGCACCTCGGCCTCGTCCGGCGGCTCGGCGGGCTCACCGTGGCCCGCCTCGTCGGCCGCCGCGTCCAACTCCTCGTCGATCACGTCCTCGAAGTCCCCGTACAGGTCCGCCCCCTCGACCTGCCGGGCCTCGTCCTCCGCGGCCACCTGCGCGGCGGCGATCTCGCTGCGGATCTCGTCGGCCGACAGCGCCGGCAGCAGCGGCTCGACCACGGCCATCAACTGCTCATCGGCCACCACCGCCTCGGCCAACGCCAACGCGTGCGGCCGTTCGTACGGCCCGCAGACCACCGGCTCCCACTCGTCGAGGTCGCCCAGCGGCCCGAAGGTGATGATCCACGGCAGGCCGAGCATCGGCGAGTCGGCCGGCAGGTCCAGTGTCATGAGTGCGCCCACGGGCTCATCATGGTCCGCGAACGCGAGCATCGGTGCCGTTCTGTTCAGTTACCGCCCGTCCGGCGCCCGATCGGCCATTCAGCGGCCCGGCGCTATACCGCCGCGAATCAACGCGCGTACAGGGTGAGCGCGAAGTTCTCGTCGGAATTGTGGTTGGCGTTCAGTTCGTACTCAGAGGTCCGCCGGAGCTGATAGGTCGGAGCGGAGAAGTCCACGCCGACCAGCCAGTTGAGCACCGCCTTGCGTTCCTCCGCCTTGAGCACCGGACCGATGCAGCCCTCGACCAGCGACTGCAACAACGGCCGCTGCACGGCACCACCCAGCTTGACCATGCAGAGGACCTGGGCCACCTCGTTCGTGCGGTCCTTCGAGGGCTGACCGACCGCGGCCGACAACTGGCCCTGCTTACCGGGCAGGGTCACCCGGATGATGTGCAGCGCGCCGTCCACCGTGACCGGGACGCGCCACCGCTCGGCCCAAGCGTCCGTGACCTTGCTCGGTGTCATGCCGGGGAACGCCGCCATCGGTCCGGAAGGAGTGACGGCGGGTGAGCTGTTCACGTCCTCCCCCGGGTTGCCTCTGGTGCCCTGCGAGGCGGCGGGAAGCGCTCGGGTACGCACAGCCGCAACATCGGTCAATATTGCGCATTCATTGACATCTCTGGAGCCGGTAGCCCTCGGCAACACAAGCGATAACCACGGGGGAACGTTGATCGACCTGCAGGGGCTCAGTCGTGCCGGGTGGCGTCGACGGCGGCGCGGACGAGAGCGACAGCACGGTCCGGGGGTACGCCCAGCCGCCGGGCCTCGGCGGCGTACTCGACGGCGGCCCGGTGCAGCCGGTCGACGGCGTCGTCGCGGCCGGGTGCGACGAAGGTGCCGTTGCGCCCCCGGGTCTCCAACAGCCCCGCCACCTCCAGTTCCCGGTACGCCCGCGCCACCGTGTTCGCGGCCAGCCGCAGGTCGGCGGCGAGCTGCCGGACGGTGGGCAGTCGGCTGCCCACCGGCAACCGGCCGTCGCCGATCAGCTCGGCGAGCTGCACCCGCACCTGCTCGTACGGGGGCACCGGCGAGTCGGGATCGACCGTGATCAGCACGTCAGGCACCTCCGCCATCAGCCCGCACCGCCCGGCGCACCGGGATCGGTGTCCTCGTCGAGATCCACCGGCGGGGCTCCCTCCGCCAGATCCACCACCCGCCCGCTCGTACTGGTCGCGAGCAACGCCGCCCCGAACAGCACCAGTTGGTTGAGCAGGTAGAGGTAGAGCAGCAGACCGACCGCGCCGGCCACCACCGTGTACGCCGGGTTGCGCTCGGTGCGCACCACGTAGTACCGCCCGACGGTGTTGAGCAGCGTGATGCCGATCGCCACCAGCAGCACCACCGGGCGCAGCCGGGACCGGCTCATCCGCAGCCGGGGCACCGCGAGCAGCAGCGCGGTGGCGAGCACAGCGTTGACCAGCACGCTGAGTACCGCGCTGACCGTGGTCAGCCCGACCGACCCGGTGCTGCGCAGCAGGAAGCGCAGCAGCGACTCCAACGCGTCCACCGCCGCCACCGAGAGGCCGAGCAGCACGAAGACGCCGATCATCACCCCCAGGTCGACCAGCCGCCGGACCACGAGGTTGCCGGGCTGCTGGTTGAGCGCGTACATGAGGCGCTGAGAGGAGCGGATCGCCTCCACCCAGCCGATCCCGGTGAAGACCAGGATGACCAGGCCGACCACGCCGACCGTGCCGCTGGAGTTGGCGATCTGCTGCGCGTCCAGGAACGGCAGGTTCTCCTTCAGGAACCTGGCCGCCGCCGCGGAGACCTCGTCGTTGTCCTCCAGGATCGCGCCGAAAATGGAGTACGCGACCAGAGCCAGCGCGAAGACAGCGAAGAAGCCGTAGTAGGCGATCGCCGCGGCGAGCCGCCCGGCCAACACCTCGGCGTAGAGCGCCCCGGCACGCCACACGTGGTCGAACAGGCTCGACCGGCTGCGCGCGGCACCCACCCAGCGGTCGATGCCCGCCTCGATACGGCCGATCACGTTCACGCGATCATCCTCGCCGATCTTTCACTGCCGCCGTCGCAACCGGCGCAAGAGTGCTCGCCGCCCGGCGGGTCGCCGACCGTCAGTCGCCGAGGCGGAAGTCCCGGCGGGGCTGCCACCGGGCCTGCCCGCTGTGCGAGAAGAGGGTGAACCCGTCGACCTCGAACATCGCGGAGAAGTCGGCCAGATCCTCGTACACCTTGTCCAACGCCTCGCCAGGGACGTCCTGCGCCACGGTGACGTGCGGATGGTACGGGAAGCGGGTCTGGCGGTGCAGGCCCGGCGCGGCCGCGATCGCGGCGGCCAGCAGTTCGCATTCGCTGATCCCGGCGGCCACCGCGACGAACACCACCTGCGTCACGGGCCGGAACGTGCCGGTGCCCCGCAGGTGCAGCGTGAACGGCAGATGCGCGGCGGCCACAGCGGCAAGGTGCCGCTCGACGCCCGGCAGGACGGCGGTCGGGATCTCGGTCGGACCGAGCAGCGTCACGTGTGCCGGCACCGCGAGGGGATCGCCCGCCTCGACCCGGCGCCGGGTGAGCTGGGCCCCCCACGGCTCCGGGATGTCCACCGCTATGCCGATCTGGACGGTGTCGCCGGACGGCGGCACCCCGCCACTGCGATCCACGCTCCGTGCCGCCACGTCGGCCACCGACCCGCCCACCCGTCCCGCAGCGCTATTCGCCGCGCACCGGCGGGAAGAAGCCGACCCGCTCGTACGCGGACCGCAGGGTCGCGCCGGCCACCGACCGGGCCTTCTCCGCACCGGCGGCGAGCAGCTTGTCCAGCTGCGCCGGGTCGTCGAGGTAGGTGCGCGTGCGCTCCTGGATGGGGCGGACGAACTCCGCCACGACCTCGGCCAGCTCCTTCTTGAGGTCTCCGTAGCCGCGGCCGGCGAACGCTGCCACCAGCTCGTCGATGCCACGCCCGCTGAGCGCCGAGTAGATGGTCAGCAGGTTGGACACGCCCGGCTTGGTCTCGGCGTCGAAGACGATCTCCCGACCGGTGTCGGTCACCGCGGAGCGGATCTTCTTGGCCGACCGGGCCGGATCGTCCAGCAGGTCGATGATGCCGGCCGGCGAGGACGACGACTTGGACATCTTCGCCGTCGGGTCCTGCAGGTCGGTGATCTTCGCGGTGTCCTTGACGATGTGCGGCGCGGGCACCGTGAACGTCGCGCCGAACAGCGAGTTGAACCGCTGGGCCAGGTCGCGGGAGAGCTCCAGGTGCTGACGCTGGTCCTCGCCGACCGGGACCGCGTTGGCCTGGTAGAGCAGGATGTCGGCGGCCTGCAGGACCGGGTAGGTGAAGAGCCCGACGCTGGCCCGCTCGTTGCCCTGCTTCTGGGACTTGTCCTTGAACTGGGTCATCCGGCTGGCCTCGCCGAAGCCGGTGATGCAGCCGAGCACCCAGGCCAGCTGCGGATGCTCAGGCACCTGCGACTGCACGAACAGGGTGCTGCGCTCCGGGTCGAGGCCGACCGCGAAGAGCTGGGCGGCCGCCACCCTGGTCCGCTGGCGCAGCAGCGCCGGATCGTGACCCGCGGTGATGGCGTGCAGGTCCACCACGCAGTAGAACGCGTCGTGGGTGTCCTGCAGGGCCACCCAGTGCCGCACGGCTCCCAGGTAGTTGCCGAGGTGGAACGAGTCGGCCGTCGGCTGGATGCCGGAGAAGACGCGGGGTCGCTCGGAAACGTCGGGCATGGCGATAATTCTGTCAGCAAGCAGGCGGGGCCGTCATGACGGGCCGGCGCGTCGGCCATGGCCGGCCGGTGTCGGGGCGCTGACCTCGCGTGGCACGCCCACGCGCCGCTGCTCCGGCACGCGGAGCGCCGACACCGCGAGTCGGGCGACCCGACGTCCGTCCAGGGCCAGCACCCGCAGCAGCCAACCGTCCGCCGGGTCCACCGGATCGGGACCGCCGTCGTCGGGCGGCTCGGCGGGTACGGGCACCTCGTCCCCGGGCAGTGGCAGCCGGCCCAGCACGGCCATCACGTACCCGCCGACCGTCTCGTACGGCCCGGCGGGCAGCGCCACGCCGGTCCGCTCGGCGAAGTCGGCGAGGTTGAGCCGGCCGTCGACCACCGCCGGCAGGCCGGCGTGCGGCGGGTCGGGGGTCGTGTCGTACTCGTCGTGGATCTCCCCGACGAGCTCCTCGATCAGATCCTCCAGGGTAACGATCCCGGCGGTTCCGCCGTACTCGTCGATCACCACCGCCAGGTGGTGACCCTCCCGGCGCATCTCGGTCAGCGCGGCCAGGACCGGCTTGCTGCCGGGCACCTGCTTGACCTCACGGGTCAGCTCACCGACGGTGACGCACGGGTCGGCGTCCGGACGCAGCAGCACGTCCCGCAGGTGCACGAACCCGACCACGTCGTCCTGGGTGCCATCGGTCACCGGGTAACGGGTGTGCGTCTCGGCCCGCACCAGCCGGGCGGCCTCGGCGATGGTCAGCCGGGCCGGCAGGAAGACCACCTCGGTGCGGGGCATCATCACCTCGCGGACGAGACGCGCGCCGGCCACCAGCACCTCGTCGATGATCCGCCGCTCGTCCGGGTCGAGCACCGTGTTCACCGCGAGCAGGTCCCGTAGCTCGGCCTCGGAGATGCGTTCCCGCCCGGCCGCCGGGCCGGCCCCGAGCAGGTCGGTGACGAGGCGGGTGGCGCCGTCGGCGGCGCGGACCAGGATCCGGGCGACGGCTCGGGCGAGCGGGCCGGGGTCGCGGCGGGGCTTCCCCCGCACGCGTCGCCGGAGCCCGGAACGGGCCGCTTCCCGCATGACAGAGATGGTAGACACCGGGTGCCCGCCGTACCGGCGATCGCGCGGAGTCATCGGCGATGTGCGGCTCTGTTTAAACGTGAGAGATTATGATGGAATGGGTTGGCGGCGTGGTCGACTCCGGTCTCATCCGCCGCCGTAGGGTGATCACCAAAGGCCACGTCCCGGCGGGCCAGGCAGGAGGCAACGACGTGAAACTGCTCGTCACCGGGGGCGCCGGGTTCATCGGCAGCGTGGTGACCCGGATGCTGCTCGACGCGGGCCACCAGGTCGTCGTCCTGGACGACCTGCGCACCGGTCACCGCGAGGCGCTCGCTCCGGACGCGACCCACGTCGAGGCGTCCATTCACGACGCCGCCCAGATCCTCACCCCCGACGCCGGCTTCGACGGGGTGCTGCACTTCGCCGCCCTCATCGCCGCCGGCGAGTCGATGGTGAAGCCGGAGCTGTACTGGCAGACCAACACCGTCGGCTCGCTCGCCCTGATCAACGCCGTCCGCGCCGCCGGGGTGCCCCGGATGGTCTTCTCCTCCACCGCCGCCGTCTACGGCAACCCCACCGAGCTGCCGATCACGGAGACCGCGGTCAAGGCGCCCACCAACACGTACGGCGCCACCAAGCTCGCCGTCGACATGGCGCTCACCTCCGAGGCCATCGCGCACGGGTTGGCCGCCGTCTCGCTGCGCTACTTCAACGTCGCCGGCGCGCACCTCGCCGGCG
>NZ_JBFAPG010000199.1:0-10472 GCF_040675595.1 Micromonospora sp. NPDC049580 | reverse complement strand
CGGCGGACAACCGCCGAGCCCGACGGGGTGACTTACTTCTTGGCCTGACCGGCGGCGACCTCTTCCGCCGTCCAGTAACCGGAGTCGATCAGCGTAGCCTTGATGTCGTCCTTGTAGACGGTAGCGATCGGCAGCAGGTAAGCCGGAACGACCTTGACGCCATTGTTGTACGTCTGCGTGTCGTTCGCCTGCGGCTGCTTCTTCTGCAGGAACGCCTCGGCGGCGTTCACGGCCTGGTCGGCCAGCAGGCGGGTGTCCTTGAAGACGGTCGAGTTCTGCACGCCGTCGTTGATCAGCTTGATCGAGGCGATCTCCGCGTCCTGACCGGTCACGACGGGCAGCTTCTTGGCGCCGCTACCGTAGCCGGCGTTCTGCAGGGCGGTGATGATGCCCCGGGAGATGCCGTCGTACGGCGACAGCACGCCGTCGACCTTGGAGCCGTCGTTGTAGCTGGAGGTGAGCAGGTTCTCCATCCGCTTCTGCGCGGTCTCCTGCTGCCACCGCAGGGTGGCGACCTGCTCGGGGGTGGTCTGCTTGGACTTGACCTTCAGCGTGCCGGCGTCGACATACGGCTTCAGGGTGTCCATCGCCCCGCCGAAGAAGTACTGCGTGTTGTTGTCGTCGAGCGAGCCGGCGAAGAGCTCGATGTTGAACGGCCCCTTGGCGGTGCCCTTCGAGCCGTCCTTGTTCAGCAGGCCGAGACCGACCAGCAGCGCGGTGCCCTGGGCGACGCCAACCTTGTAGTTGTCGAAGCTGACGTAGAAGTCGACGTCCTTGCTGCCGCGGATCAGCCGGTCGTAGGAGATGACCGGGATCTTCGCAGCCGCGGCGGCCTGCAGTTGGCTGCTGAGCGCGGTGCCGTCGATCGCCGCGATGACCAGGACGTCGGCGCCCTGGGTGATCATCTGGTCGACCTGCTGCGACTGGGTGGGGATGTCGTCGCCCGCGTACTGCAGGTCGACCTTGTAGCCCTTCGCCTCCAGCTTGGACTTCACCGCGTTGCCGTCGGCGATCCACCGCTCGGAGGTCTGCGTCGGCATCGAGACACCGATCGTCAGGTCCCCCGGCTTCTTGTCGCTGGTGTCGCCGCCGCTGCCGGCACCTCCACCACTGCATGCCGCCAGGCTCAGCGCCAGCGCCGCACTACCGAGAGCAACCAGGAATTTCCTGCTCACGGGCTTCTCCTCTCCCGATTCCCCCGCTGACCGCCGGGGCCACCTGTCACCTTTCGGGTAGTGTTAGCGCTCACATAGGGCACGTCAACACTTGATCCGAAATACCGGTGTCACGGTCTCGTAACGGAGGCTTCGCCACCGAGGCGACCTCGCGAAACCCGGTCGACGATTGATCGACGGCCGCCAGTACGTGCCGGGATCGGCGGCCGCCGAGGCGTACGGCGCTGGCGCCCCTCAATGGCGCGGCGGGGCGACGCTGTCGCGGGCGACCAGGGTCGGGGCGATGGTCTGCCGCAGGGCACCCCCACCGATGCCCGACTCGATCTGGCTCAGCAACATCTGCAGGCTCGCCCGGGCCACCGCGTCGAAGTCCGGTCGTACGGTCGTCAGCGGCGGAATGAAGTACGCGGCCTCCGGCACGTCGTCGAAACCCACGACGCTGATCTCGGCCGGCACCCGCCGCCCGAACTCGTGCAACGCCCGCAGCACGCCCAGAGCGAGGTGGTCGTTGGCCGTGAAGATCGCGGTCACCTCCGGCATCCGGGCGAGCATCTGCCCGCACCGGTAGCCCGACGCCGCGGACCAGTCCCCGTGCATCAGGGGCGGTGGGTCGACCCCCGCGGCCAGGAGCGCCGCCCGCCAGCCCTCGATCCGGCCGGCGCTGTCGAACCAGTCGGACGGCCCCGAGACGTGCCACACGGTGCGGTGCCCCGCGTCGAGGAGATGCTGGGTCGCCGCCCGTGCGCCAGCCACCTGGTCGACCGTCACCAACGGCACCGGCCGCTGCGGATCGCCGTCGACAGTCACCAGGGGAACGTCCTTGGGCAGCCGTTCCAGGGCCTCGCCGGCCGACTCGACCGGCGCGATGACGACGATGCCGGCCACCCGGTGCGCCAGGTGCCGCTCGACGGCTGCCGAGATGGAGCGGTGGTCGAGGTTGCGGACGCTGCCCACGCTGACCGCGAAGCCCTCCTCCGCGGCCGTCTGCTCCAGGGCGGCCAGCAGCGACGCCGGGCCGTAGAGGGTCGTGTTCTGTGCCACCACGCCGATGACCTGGGACCGGCCGGTCACCAGTGCGCGTGCGGCGCCGTTCGGGCGGTAGCCGAGTTCGGCGATCGCCGCCCGCACCCGCAACCGGGTCTGCTCACGCACGTTGGGGTGCCCGTTGAGCACCCGCGACACCGTCTGGTGGGAGACACCGGCCAGACGAGCGACATCTGTCATCGCGGGACCGTGCACGGCCATTTCACTCCCCCCGCCTGCAACCCGACCCGCGGCCCGTCGACGTTGACTGGAGCGGCCCGGCCCGATCCCCCTCGCTCAGCCACCACGCCGGTGCTGAATCGCAGGTGACCAGCGCTGGATCGCCGACAGTCTACGCCAGGCACCGCCGCCAACACGGAACGGCTGAGCGTGAACGACACGGCGGGTGCCAGGTCGGGCGGCAGCGCTCCGCGCCGCGCGTGCCGGCCTCCGCTGACCCGAGCCGGCCACGGCGAACCGCCGCCCCGCTCGGCGCTCCTGGACAGAGCGCGGAACAGGGCGGCGGCGGGCCGGAGCCGGCGACGCGGACACCTTCCGCGGCGGGAGAGGTGGTCCGTTCGCGTCACCCGTGGGTTACTCGTTGTGTGACCGGCGTCACGGTGTCGTCAGGTCGAATCGGCGCACGGTGACCGCGCCACCGAGCGCCTGTGTGGCGTGGTTGAAGATGGCGAACCGGTAGCCCATGAAGAACTGCCAGTTGTTCGCCAGGGTCAGGGCGTTGCCGAAGGACGTGAAGTTCACCCCGTCGGTGCTGTACGAGAAGCGGGCCAGCCGGCCGGACCCGGGTCTGATGTCGGCGTTGGCCCGCAACCAGATCCGGCCACCGGAGACGGCGGTGCTCGCCACCTCGCTGCCGGTGCTGGTGGTGTTCCAGTTGCCGTCCATCGTGAGCCCGTTCTGCATGACCAGGCGGGTGGACCCGTTGTCCCGCCGGACCCCGATCCACGCTGACGAGTTGCGCAACACCGCCAGGCCGGTGCGATCACCGTCGCGCATCGTGGAGTAATCCAACTCGATGGTGGCGGTCGAGGTGGGGCCCTGGATCCGGTGGGTCAGCGTGTTGCGCGCGGCGTACAGGTCGCCGGTGACCGTGGCAGTCTGCAGCTGCAGCCCGTTGTTGACCGACCACCGGTTGTTGTCCGGGTTGTGGTTCCACTCCCACTGCGGGCCGAGGGTGGTGCCGGCGAACGTGTCGGTGCCGGTGAGTGGCTTCACCGCCCGGGGCGCGGCGGGCAGGTTCGGCTTCGGGTACGAGCTGCCCCACGCGCCGTTGACGGTCTGCAGCACCGGCCAGCCGTCGCCGGTCCAGGTGATCGGCGCCATGGCGGGCATCCGGCCACCGGGGTACGCGTCGACGAACGCCATGTAGTACCAGTCGCCGTTCTGGGTCTGCACCAGTCCGCCCTGGTGCGGCACGCCGCCACCGGAGATCGGGCCGGGCAGGTTGAGCAGCACCTGACGCTGCTCGTAGGGGCCGAACGGGCCGTTGGTCGACTTCAGCACGTACTGGCCGTTGGCCGGCCGGGTGAGCCAGATGTAGTAGGCGCCGTTGCGCTTGTAGAAGCGCGCGCCCTCCAGCGTCCCGATGCTCGACGGCGTGCTGTAGACCTGCTGGCTGCGGACCTGGGTCTTTCCGTCGGCGGACAGCTGCGCGACGCTGATGGTGGTGTTGCCGTACGCGACGTACATGGTGTCGTTGTCGTCGATCAGCATGCCGGCGTCGTAGTAGCAGTTGGGGATGGTGGTGTGCTTGGTCCACGTGCCGTCGACGGCGGACGCGGTGTAGATGTGGGTCTGCGCGAAGTCGATGCACCCGGCCCAGTAGTACGTCTTGTTGCTCGGCCGGTAGTTCAACGTCGAGGCCCAGATCCCGTCGACGTACGCGTTACCACCGCTCATGTCGTACTTCGAGCCGAAGTCCAACCGGGGTACGGAGTGCCCGGCGTACTCCCAGTTCACCAGGTCGTACGAGCGCAGCACCGGAGCGCCCGGCGAGTAGTGCATGGTGGACGCCGACATGTAGTAGACGTTGTCGACCCGGATGATGTCGACGTCGGCGAAGTCCTGCCAGACCACCGGGTTCGAGTACGTGCCACTCGACGGGGGTGGCGTCGTGGGGGGCGGCGTGGTGGGGTTGCCCCCGCCGTCGACGCGCACGAGCTGCCACTGCTGGTTGGTGCCGTTCCAGTCGTCGTACTGCACGATGTTGCCACCGTCGGCGGTCGAGGCGCCCTGCACCTCCATCACCTTGCTGCTGTTGCGGTTGATCAACCGGACGTAGCCGCCGTCCGAGTCGGCCAGCTGGAACTGCTGGTTGGTGCCGTTGTTGTCGGTCCACTGCACAATCGCCGCGCCGTTGGCGGTCGAACGGTTGTAGACATCGAGCACCTTGCCCGACAACCGCGACTTGAGCCGGTAGTAGCCGCCGCCCGAGTCCACGAACTGCCACTGCTGCTGGTTACCGTTGTTACGCGTCCACTGGGTGATCCGCGCCCCGTCGTTCGTGGCCAGGTTGTACACGTCCAATGCCTTACCGCTGTTGCGGTTCACCAACACGTACCAGGCGCTGGTGTCGACCGTCGCCGCTGACGCGGGCGCCGCGGCCACCGCCGCGGCCGCGCCACCGACCACCAGTGTCATCGCGGCGACGGCGAGTCTCGACAGCCACCCGCGCCCACGTGGCGCACCCCGGGGAACCCGACCGATGGAAAGCATGATCCTCCTCTGCTGACGCGAACCTGCGGTCTGGGTCGGCGTCCGCGGCACCGGGCGGGGCACCGAGCTGACCACGCCCGACCATGTGATCGCTAACACCGATCGCCCGACCGTCGCGGCGACGAGGTGCCGAAACCGCGGGGTAGGACGCGCGCGCGGCCGGACCAGCCAACGACATCGACCATCTTGGCTATAGACTGTGAGCGATAACATGCTGTTAGTCAAGGCGTAACACAACCGCCTCGTGGCCCTGCTGGCGCACACGCGAACGGGTGGCCCACCCCCGCCCGCAGGCAGGGATGGACCACCCGTTTGTCAGAACGCTCCGAGCGCGCGGATCAGAAGCCGCGGGCCAGCCGGTAGTAGGCCTGGTTCCAGCGGATCTCGTCGGCGAAGCGGCGCGGCTCGGTGTCGGCGTCGATGACGACGAGCTCCGTCCGGCTCATCTCGGCCAGGTCGTGCAGCTCCTCGGTGCCCACCGCCTGCGACAGCACGGTGTGGTGCGGGGCGCCGGCGGTGATCCACGCCTCGGCCGAGCCGGGCAGGTCCGGTCGCGGCCGCCAGACGGCGCGGGCGACCGGCAGCCGGCGCAGCGGCTGCGGCGGCGTCACGACGTCGATCTCGTTGGCCACGAGCCGGAACCGCTCCCCCATGTCGGCCAGGCCGAGCACCACCGCCGGGCCGGGCGCGGCGTCGAACACGAGCCGCACCGGGTCCTCCCGCCCGCCGATGCTCAGCGGGTGGATCTCCACGTTGGGCACGTCGGACGCGATGGTCGGGCAGACCTCGAGCATGTGGGCGCCCAGCACCAGCTCCTGACCCGGAGTCAGGTCGTAGGTGTAGTCCTCCATGAACGACGTACCGCCCGCGACCCCCACCGACATCGCCTTGAGGGTGTGGACCAGGACGGACGTCTTCCAGTCGCCCTCGCCACCGAAGCCGTAGCCGTCGGCCATCAGCCGCTGCACGGCGATGCCGGGCAGCTGACGCAGACCACCGAGGTCCTCGAAGTTGGTGGTGAACGCGCGGAAGCCGCCGGCGTCCAGGAACGCGCGCATGCCGAGCTCCAGACGGGCCGCGTAGCGCAGCGAGTCGTGCCGCTCGCCCCCGGGAAGCAGCTCGGCGCCGACGCGGTAGCTGTCGTCGTACTCCTTGACCAGCTCGTCCACGTCGGCGTCGGCGACCTCGCCGACCACCTGGACCAGGTCGTTGACGCCGTAGGTGTTGACCGACACCCCGAAGCGCAGCTCCGCCTCGACCTTGTCACCCTCGGTCACCGCGACGTCGCGCATGTTGTCGCCGAAGCGGGCCAGCCGCAGCGACCGCATCGCCGACCAGCCGAGCGCCGCGCGGGCCCAGGCCCCGACCCGGCCGGTCACCCGCGGGTCACTCACGTGCCCGGCGACGGTCTTGCGGGCCACCCCGAGGCGGGTCTGGATGTACCCGAACTCACGGTCGCCGTGGGCGGCCTGGTTCAGGTTCATGAAGTCCATGTCGATCTCGTCCCACGGCAGCAGGACGTTCGCCTGGGTGTGCAGGTGCAGCAGTGGCGTCTGCAGGGCGTCCAGACCGGAGATCCACATCTTCGCCGGTGAGAACGTGTGCATCCACGCGATGACCCCGATGGCCCCCTGCGCGGCGGCGTCCCGGCAGACCTGCAGGATCTCACCGCTGTTGGTCAGGACGGGCTTCCAGACCACCCGGGCGGGAATCTGCGGCGAGTCGTCGAGCGCGGCCGCGATCTGGCGGGACTGCTCGGCGACCTGCCGGAGCGTCTCCTCGCCGTACATGCCTTGGCTGCCGGTGAGGAACCAGATCTCGGGGTGGGTTTGTGGTGCCATGGGGTTGCCTTCCGCGAGAGGAACGGTCACTTGTAACGAATTCCGATGAGGCGCTGGAGGAGGATGAACGCGAAGAGCAGTCCGCCGATCACGATCTTGGTCCACCAGGAGTTGAGACTCCCGTCGAAGGTGATGAGGGTCTGGATCACACCCAGCACCAGCACGCCGAGCACCGTGCCGAAGACGTAACCCGAGCCACCGGTGAGCACGGTGCCTCCGATCACGACGGCGGCGATGACGTCCAACTCCATGCCGACCGCGATCAGCGGCGCACCCGAGAGGGTGTAGAAGGACAGCAGGATGCCACCGATCGCGGAGCACAGACCGCTGATCGTGTAGACGGCGATCCGGGTCCGCCCCAACGGCAGACCCATCAGCAGCGCCGACTGCGGGTTGCCGCCGACCGCGTACACGTTGCGCCCCAACCGGGTGTAGGCCAGCACGTACGCCGCGACGAGCACCACGGCGAAGGCGATCAAAACGCTGATCGAGACGAAGTTGCCCCGGGGGTCCCCGATCCGCTCCTGCGACATCCTGGTCCAGAACCCGTCGGTGATCGGGATGGACGAGCCGGAGATGAACGTGCACATGCCGCGGGCGAAGAACATCCCGGCGAGCGTGACGATGAACGGCTGGATGTCGAAGAAGTGGATGGCGCAGCCCATCAACAGGCCGAGTGTCGGGCCGATGAGCAGGGCGATGACGAGCACGAGCGCCGCGGGCAGACCCTTCTGCAACAGATCCGCCGACACCATCGCCGTCATGGCGACGACGGACCCCACCGACAGGTCGATGCCACCGGTGAGGATCACGAAGGTCATCCCCACCGCGACGACGAGCAGGAAGCCGTTGTCGATGAAGACGTTGAAGATGACCTGCACGTTCGAGAACGCCGTGTACTGGGACACGCCGATGCCGTACATCACCAGGAGCAGGGCGAGCGTGGCAAGCACCGGCACCTGCCGCCGAGGCAGCCGGATCCGGGTGCGGCGTGGGGCGGTGAGCGATCCGGTGGTCATGCCGGCACCTGCTCCTTCGGCTTGTCGGCGACGGGGCGCGGCGGCGGGGCGCTTCTTCTGCGCCGGCTGAACTTGGCTCGGAAGGCCGGCGCCTGGATGAGGCAGACGGCGATGACGACTACCGCTTTGAACAGCAGCGACGTCTGCGGTGAGATGTTCATGGCGTACACCGTGGTGGTCAGGGTCTGGATGATCAGCGCGCCGAGGATCGTGCCGCTCAGGAAGAACCGGCCGCCGGCGAGGGACGTGCCACCGATGACGACCGCGAGGATGGCGTCCAACTCCACCCAGAGGCCGACGGCGTTGCCGTCGGCGCTGGAGACGTTGGCCGTCATCATGAAGCCGGCGATCGCCGCGCAGACGGCGCTGACGACGTACGCGAGGAAGATGATCCGACCGGAGCGGATGCCGGCGAGCCGGCTCGCCTCCGCGTTGCCGCCCACCGACTCGATGATCATGCCGAGTGCGGTACGGCGGGTGAACGCGGCGACGAGCAGTGCCGCGGCGAGGGCGATGAAGATGGCCAGCGGCAGGGTGAGCAGGTGGCCCAGCCCGATCGCCCGGAACGGCTCGGAGTTGATGGTGATGATCTGGCCCTGGGTGATCAGCTGGGCGAGGCCCCGGCCGGCCACCATCAGGATCAGGGTGGCGATGATCGGTTGAATCCCGATCACGGCCACCAGCACCCCGTTCCAGACGCCGAGCACGAGCGCGACCCCCAACGCCATCGCGAGGGCGGTCAGCACCACGGTGAGACTGTTCTGGTCGGGCTGCTTGCTGATGTACATGCAGGCCATCGCGCCGCTGATCGCGCACACCGAGCCCACCGACAGGTCGATGCCGCCGGTCGAGATGACCAGGGTCATGCCCAGCGCCACGAGGATCAGCGGCGCGCTCAACCGCAGGATGTCGATCGGCGAGCCGTACAGGTGCCCGTCCTTGAGCTCGATGGACAGGAACCCGGGCCGGTAGATCGTGTTCGCGGCGAGCATGGCGACCAGCACGGCGACGGGCCAGAACAGCCGGTGACCGATCATCGTCCGATAGCGGCCCATGGTGTCGTTCATCGGTCCACCTCCTCCCGGTGAGATCCACTCGCGATCGTCTGCATGATGCGCTCGGCGTCGAGGTCCTCGTCGTTGGCGAGCTGCGCGACCATCTGCCGGTCGCGCATGACCGCCACCTTGTGGCTGAGGCGCAGCACCTCCTCCAACTCGGCGGAGATGAACAGCACCGCCATCCCGCCGTCGGACAACTGCGTCACGAGCCGCTGGATCTCGGTCTTCGCGCCGATGTCGATGCCCCGGGTCGGCTCGTCCAGGATCAGCAGCCGCGGCTCGGTGATCAGCCACCGGGCCAGCAGCACCTTCTGCTGGTTGCCGCCGGAGAGGTTGCGGACCGGCACCTCCGGGTCCGCCGGACGGATGTTGAGGGCCTTGACGTACTTGTCGACCAGCTCGTCCTGGCGGCGGCGCGGGATGGGCCGCAGCCAGCCGCGGGCGGCCTGCATGGCGAGGATGATGTTCTCGCGGACCGACAGTTCGGGAACGATGCCCTCGGCCCGGCGGTTCTCCGAGCAGAAGCCGACGCCCTGGTCGATGGCCTGCGCGGGGGTACGCAGGCTGCCCGACGTGCCGTCGATCGCGACCTGCCCGCCGTCGGCCCGGTCGGCGCCGAAGAACAGCCGCGCCACCTCGGTACGCCCGGAGCCCAGCAGACCGGCCAGGCCCACCACCTCGCCGGAATGGATGGTCAGGCTGAACGGCGCGACCGCGCCCGCCCGGCCGAGGTTCGACACCGCCACCAGGGGGGTGCCCTCCTCCAGCTCGGCCAGGTCCCGCCGGGAGTGCTCCTCGATCCCTTCGAGGACGTCGAGTTCCTTGCCGATCATCTTCTCGACGAGGCTCAGCTGGGGCAGCTCGGCGGTCAGGTACTCGCCGACGAGCCCGCCGTTGCGCAGCACCGTGATGCGGTCGGCGATCTCGTAGACCTGGTCGAGGAAGTGGGTCACGAACAGGATCGCGATGCCCTCGTCGCGCAGTTGCCGCATGATGCGGAACAGTTGCGCGACCTCACCCGCGTCGAGGCTGGACGTCGGCTCGTCCAGGATCAGCACCCGGGCCTGGATGTCGATCGCACGGGCGATCGCGACCATCTGCTGGATCGCGAGGGAGTACGAGCCCAGCGGCGCGCTGACGTCGAGGTCGAGGTCGAGGCGGGCCAGGAGCGCGCGGGCCCGTCGGCGGACCTCACCCCAGCGGACGGCGCCGAAAAGCCGCGGCTCGCGGCCGATGAAGATGTTCTCCGCCACCGAGAGGTTGGTGCAGAGATTGACCTCCTGGTAGACCGTGCTCACCCCGGCCGCCGTCGCCTGCATCGGACCGGTGAAGGACACCGGCTCACCGTCGAGGGTGATCGTGCCCTCGTCGGTGTCGTAGACGCCGGTCAGCACCTTGATGAGGGTCGACTTGCCGGCGCCGTTCTCGCCCAACAGGGCGTGCACCTCGCCGGGGAAGAGCCGGAAGTTGACGTCGTGGAGTGCGCGCACCCCGGGGAAGGACTTGCTGATCCCGGTCATCGTCAGGACCGGACGGCTATCCGTCATCCCATCAGACCTCTTCTGGGGGTTGTCGACGCGGATGGGCCGCTGCGCTCCCACCGCGCCCGCCCGGCCGCCC
>NZ_JBFAPG010000198.1:0-10473 GCF_040675595.1 Micromonospora sp. NPDC049580 | reverse complement strand
CCGGACCGTCCCTCGTGGACCGGGCCGGCCACCGCGACGGTGGTGCTGGGGTCGTGTCAGGCGGGCAGGCTCGCCGCTCCGAGCGGCAGGAACCGCCGGCCGGTGACCCGCTCGCTGGTGCCGGTCCGGTCCAGGTACGGCGTGACGCCACCCAGGTGGAACGGCCAACCGGCGCCCAGGATCATGCACAGGTCGATGTCCTGCGCCTCGGCGACCACGCCCTCGTCCAGCATCAGCCGGATCTCCTGCGCGAGCGCGTCGAGCGCGTTCTGGCGTACCTGCTCGGCGGTCAGCGGCTGGTCACCGACGACGAGCAGCTTGGCCACCTCGTCGTTGACCTGGTCGTCGACCACGATCGGCTGGCCCGAGTCGGCGATCCGCTTGAGGTTCTCGCTGACCCCGAACCGGTCCGGGAACGCCTCGTGCAGGGTGCCGCCCACGTGGTACGCCACGGCCGGCCCGACGAGCTGGAGCAGGGCGAGCGGGCGCATCGGCAGGCCCAGCGTGTCCAGTGCGCTGTTCGCCACGTCCAACGGCGTGCCGGCGTCGACGGCCGCGAAGACGGTGCCCAGGAAGCGGGTGAGCAGCCGGTTCACCACGAACGCCGGGGCGTCCTTGACCAGCACGCTCGACTTCTTGAGCTGCTTGCCGACCGCGAACGCGGTGGCCAGGGTGGCGTCGTCGGTCCGCTCGCCCCGCACGATCTCCAGCAGCGGCAGCACGGCCACCGGGTTGAAGAAGTGGAAGCCGACCACCCGCTCCGGGTGCTCCAGCTCCGCGGCCATCTCGGTGATGGACAGCGAGCTGGTGTTGGTGGCGAGCACCGCCTCCGGGGAGACGATCTTCTCCAGCTCGGCCCAGACCTGCTTCTTGACGCCCAGGTCCTCGAAGACCGCCTCGATGACGAAGTCGGCGTCCGCGAAGGCGCCCTTGTCGACCGTGCCGCTGACCAGGCCGTACAGCTTGGCGGCGGTGCCCTTGTCCATCCGGCCCTTGGTGACGGCCTTCTCGATCTGGGTGTGCACGTAGCCGACGCCCTTGTCCACCCGGGCCTGGTCCAGGTCGCTCATGACGACCGGCACCTGGAGGCGGCGGGCGAACAGCAGCGCCAACTGGCTGGCCATCAGGCCGGCGCCGACGATGCCGACCTTGGTGACCGGGCGGGCCAGGCCCTTGTCCGGTGCGCCGGCCGGCCGCTTGGCCCGCCGCTGCACGAGGTCGAAGGCGTACAGGCCGCTGCGCAGCTCCTCGGAGAAGACCAGGTCCGCGAGGGCCTCGTCCTCGGCGGCGGTGCCGGCGGCGAAGTCGCCGTCCTTCGCCGTCTCCAACAGGTCGAGCGCCTTGTACGCGGCCGGGACCGCGCCGTGCAGCCGCTGGTTCAGCGTCTCCCGGGCGAAGTAGAGCACGCCCGCCCACATGTCCTTGTCGACCTCGGGCCGGGTCACGGTGACCTGACCGCGCACCACGCCGGCGGCCCATTCGAGCGACCGCTCCAGGAAGTCGGCCGGCTCCAGCAGCACGTCCGCGATGCCCAGCTCGGCGGCCTGCTTCGGCTTGAGCATCTTGTTCTGCATGAGCGGGTTCTGGATGATCACCTGCGTGGCGGCGGGGATGCCGATCAGGTTCGGCAGCAGTTGGGTGCCGCCCCAGCCGGGCACCAGACCGAGGGAGACCTCGGGCAGGGCGAGCGCCGCCGCGCCGCCGGAGAGCGTCCGGTAGTGACAGTGCAGCGCCAGCTCCAGGCCGCCGCCCATGGCCGCGCCGTTGACGAACGCGAACGTGGGCACGGTGCTGTCCTTGAGCCGGGCGAAGACCCGGTGGCCGAGCCGGCCGATCTCCAGCGCCTGCGCGCGGTCGGCGAGCTGCGGCAGGCCGACGATGTCTGCGCCCACACAGAAGATGTACGGCTTGCCGGTGACCGCGATGAACGCCGGGTCGGCGGCGAGCGCGGCCGTGATGGCCTCGTCCAGGCTGGTCAGACCGGCCGGGCCGAAGGTGTTCGGCTTGGTGTGGTCGAAGCCGTTGTCCAGGGTGATCAGGGCGGCGGGTCGGTCCAGCCCCGGTACGGTCACCGAGCGCAGCAGCGCCCTGGTGACGACCTCGTTCGGCGCCTTCACTTGTCGCCCTCCGTCCAGTGCGGGTTCTCCCAGATGACCGTGCCGCCCATGCCGATGCCGATGCACATCGCCGTGACGCCGTAGCGGACCTCGGGGTGCTCGGCGAACTGGCGGGCCAGCTGGGTCATCAGCCGTACGCCGGACGAGGCGAGGGGGTGGCCGATGGCGATGGCGCCGCCCCACGGGTTGACCCGCGGGTCGTCGTCGGCGATGCCGAAGTGGTCGAGGAAGGCGAGCACCTGCACGGCGAAGGCCTCGTTCAGCTCGAACAGTCCGATGTCGTCGATGGTCAGCCCGGCCAGGCGCAGGGCCTTCTCCGTCGACGGGATCGGGCCGACGCCCATCACCTCCGGCTCCACCCCGACGAAGCCGAACGACACCAGCCGCATGGCGATCGGCAGGCCCAGCTCGCGGGCGGTTGCCTCGTCGGCGAGCAGGCTCGCGGTGGCGCCGTCGTTCAGGCCCGCCGCGTTACCCGCGGTGACCTTGCCGTGCGGGCGGAACGGGGTCTTCAGGGTGGCCAGCTTCTCCAGCGACGTGTCGCGGGGGGCCTCGTCCACTCCAGCCAGACCCCAGCCGCCCTCGGCGTCGCGGATGGCCACCGGCACCAGGTCGTCCTGGAGCTTGCCGTTGGCGTACGCCTTCGCCGTCTTCTGCTGCGAGGCGAGCGCGAACGCGTCGGTGCGCTCCTTGGTGATGTGCGGGACCAGGTCGTGCAGGTTCTCCGCGGTGGCGCCCATGACCAGCGCCGACGGGTCCACCAGCTTCTCCGCGATGATGCGCGGGTTGGGGTCGACGCCCTCACCCATCGGGTGGCGGCCCATGTGCTCGACGCCACCGGCGATGGCGACGTCGTACGCGCCCATGGCGATGCCACTCGCGACGGTGGTCACGGCGGTCATCGCGCCGGCGCACATCCGGTCGATCGCGAAGCCGGGAACGGTCTTGGGCAGACCGGCCAGCAGCGCTGCGGTACGGCCGATGGTGAGGCCCTGGTCACCGATCTGGGTGGTGGCCGCGATGGCGACCTCCTCGACCCGCTCCGGCGGCAGCTGCGGGTTGCGGCGCAGCAGTTCACGGATACAGCGGATCACCAGGTCGTCGGCGCGGGTGTTGGCGTACATGCCACCCGCCTTGCCGAACGGGGTACGGACGCCGTCGACGAAGACGACATCCCGAACTTCACGGGGCACTTGAGCCTCCTAGCCGAACGGGCACGTTACCCCGGATGCTACTCGCCAGTAACCAACCTGCCGCCCGCCCCCCGCTGTGGCACACCCCACACCAGAGAGCGGGGGCAGGTCAGGGGATGGGGTTGGGGGCCAGGGCCTGGGTCAGGTCGGGGGTCAGCAGGGCGATCTGCCACTCGCGGGCGCTGAAGCCGCGCAGGGACTCCGCCACCGTGTCCTCGATGACCTCCTCCGGCGGGCTCCACGCCAGACGGCGTACCGAATCCGGGGTGATCAGATTTTCCGGGGGCAGGTTGTGCTCGCCCGCGATGCGGACCACCGCCTCCCGGCAGCGGGCCAGGCGACCGGCCGCCACCGGGTCCCGCTCGGCCCACCGGTGCGGTGGTGGTGGGCCCTCCACCGCCGGGATGACCGGAAGCGCGTCGTCCGGCAGCTCCCGGGCGTCGTCGAGCGCGGCCAGCCAGGTACGGGCCAGCCGACGGACCGACCGCCCCCCGAAGCCGGGCAGCGTCAGCAGCGTCTTCTCGTCCTTCGGGTCCAGCTCGGCCGCGGCGACGATGGCCGAGTCCGGCAGCACCCGGCCGGGCGCGGCGTCCCGTCGGGCCGCGATCTGGTCCCGGGCGTACCACAACGAGCGGACCCGGGCCTGGGCCCGCGCCCCGCGCACACGGTGGATGCCCGACGTGCGCCGCCACGGTTCCGCGCGGACCCGGGGCGGCCGGGCGCCGGTCCGGACCAGGGCGGCGAACTCCTCCGCGGCCCAGGCCGACTTGCCCTGCCGGGCCAGCTCGGCGTCGAGCGCGTCGCGGAGGTCGGTGAGCATCTCCACGTCGAGCGCGGCGTAGGTCAGCCACGACTCGGGCAGTGGCCGACTCGACCAGTCGGCCGCCGAGTGATGCTTCTCCAGGGTGAATCCGAGTAGCTGCTCGGTCAGCGCGGCCAGGCCGACCCGCTCGAACCCGGCCAGCCGAGCGGCCAGTTCCGTGTCGAAGAGCCGGCGCGGACGCAGCCCCACCTCGGCCAGGCAGGGTAGATCCTGACTGGCCGCGTGGAGCACCCACTCGGCCTCGCCGATCACCGCGTCCAGCGTGCTGAGGTCGGGCAGCGGCAGCGGGTCGATCAGCGCTGTGCCGGCGCCCTCGCGGCGCAGCTGCACCAGGTACGCGCGCTGGCTGTAGCGATACCCCGAAGCGCGCTCGGCGTCCAGGGCAACCGGGCCGGTGCCCGCGGCGAACCGGGCCACGACCTCGGCGAGCTCGGCCGGGGTGGTCACCGGATCAGGGGTGCCGTCGCGGGGGGCGGTCAGCGGAACGGGCCCACCGTCGGTCGGGTCGGGCCCCTCGCCCGCCGGCTGCGGCTGGGCCGACGGCGGGTGCTGGGGTGCGTGTCCCGGGAGTTCTTCGGTGGGCCGACGGCGCAGGGGTGGTTCGTCGGTCACCTGCCAACCCTAGTGCGCGCCGTGATCCGGCGTGTGCAGCCGGTCCGGCGTGTGTCGGTCAGGTGTCCGCAAGGTGTCCCTTCGGATGCCGGACATTGGGGGAGACAAAGCCCGTTCGCGCAGGTACGGTCCATCGAGCCGCCGGCCCCGCTCGGGTGATCCTGGGCCGTGGCCGCAAGCGCACGACCACGGGGAAGGGCAAGACGATCATGACGGCTGGCTTCGGTGCGGGGGACGCACGGCCAACGGGCGCCGAGCCTGACGACGTGAGCGGGCGGGCGGCCGAACGGCCGGGCCCCCTGCCGCCGCGCATCGAACCGCACCCGGAGGTCGGCGCCACCTGGGCCGGTGCACCGGGCCCCGGGGCCGAGCCCTCCGCCGCCGTCCCGGCGCCCCGTGCCGGCTGGGCGGCCCCACCCAACGCCGGCCAGTGGGGCGCGGCGCCCCAGGGGCCCGTGCCGGCCGGCCCGCACACCACGGCCGCTACGCCGGGCCCCGCCGCTGAACACAGCACGGCCGCGCCGTACGCCCCTGGGCCAGCGCCGTACGCGGCAGGTCCGGTGCCGTACGGCGCCGGACCGTACGCCCCGGGCGCTCCCACGGCCTACGGCGCCGGCGGCTATCCGCCCGCCGGTGACCTGGCCAGCGCACCGCCGTTCCCGACCGCGGGTCACCCCGGTCAGCCCGGCTGGCCGGGCGTCACACCGCCTGCGCGACCCACCCGGCGTCGCTGGCCAGTGGTGCTCGCCGTGCTGCTCGTCGTCGCGCTGGCCGCCGTGGCCGGCCTGCAGGCGTACCAGCTCGACCGGCTCGGCGACCGGCTCGCCGCCACCGACCGCCGGCTGGCCCAGGCCCAGGACGGCGACGGCACCCGCCTCGACGGCCTGGAACAGCGCACGGACGCGCTGGAGAAGCAGGCCGGGGCGGCGTTCAACCCCGAGGCGGTGGCCAGCGCCGTGCTGCCCAGCGTCTTCCGGGTGCGGGCCGGCCAGTTCACCGGCACCGCGTTCGCGGTGGGCAAGCCGGCCGCCGGTGGCGGCACCAACCTGTTCACCAACTTCCACGTGGTCGAGTCGATCTGGGAGAGCGGCGGCCGGCAGGTCTTCCTGGAGCGCACGGACCAGCGCTTCCCGGCCACCATCGTCAAGGTCGACAAGGCCAACGACGTGGCGCACCTGCGGGCGACCGGCAAGTTCGCCGGCCTGGTCACCGCGCCCAGCGCCGTGAAGTCCGGGCAGCAGATCATCGTCGTCGGTGCTCCGCTCGGCCTGGAGGACAGCGTCACGACCGGTGTGGTGAGCGCGTTGCGCGCCGCGCAGGGCGGCTCCGGACCGGCCATCCAGTTCGACGCCCCGATCAACCCCGGCAACTCCGGCGGCCCGGTGATCAACGGCAGCAAGCAGGTGGTCGGCATCGCCACCGCCAAGGCTCGTGACGCCGAGGGCATCGGGCTCGCCATCCCGATCAAGGTCGCCTGCGACGGTTTCAAGATCTGCTGACCTGCGGCCCCAGCCGCTCGCGCCACCCACGGCCGCCCGGCCGCTCCCGCCACCGACGGCCTCCCCGGCCGCTCGCGCCTGACGGCCTCCCCGGCCGTCCCCGACCCATCCGGGTCCTCGGTCCCGGACGATCCCGCCGCTGCACCTGGTCCGTCGCGCCTACCGGCGGAGGACCTGCTCACCTGGAGGAAGAACATGTCCCAGCCACCGACCGGGCCGGAGGGTCTCCCGCCCGCCACCCCGACTCCGCCGGCCGGCTCGCCCGACCCCGACGCGACGGTGCAGCACGCGGCCGGCACCGACGCGACGGTGCAGCACGCGCCCGACCCCGACGCGACGGTGCAGCACGCGGCCGGGCAGCCCGCGCCGCAGCAGTACGCGCCGGGCCAGCCCACGCCGCCGCAGCAGTACGGGCCGGGTCAGACGGCACCGCAGCAGCAGTACGCGCCGGGTCAGGCCGCGCCGCAGTACGGTGCCGCCGCGCCCACGCAGCGGCAGTACGGCACCCCGCAGACGCCGGGCTACCCGGCCAGCGCCCCGCCCTACGCCGGCCAGCCGATGTCCGCGCCGCCGGTCTCCGGTCCGGCGTACGGCCAGCCGATGTCCGCGCCGCCGGTCTCCGGTCCGGCGTACGGCCAGCCGATGTCCGCGCCGCCGGTCTCCGGTCCGGCGTACGGGCAGCCCATGTCGGGCCCGCCCGGGATGGTGCCGTACGGCGCTGCCGCGGCTCCGCGGCGGGGTCGCGCGGTGCTGGTGCTGGCCCTGGTGGCCGCGCTGCTCTTCGTGCTCAGTGGGGTGATGACCGGGCTGTTCGTGACCAAGAACAACGAGCTGAACCGGACCGAGAAGCGCCTCACCGGTCAGGTCAGCCAGCGCGACGGGACGATCGCGGCCAACACCACCGAGATCGGGAAGCTCAAGACCGATCTGCAGGCCATGCAGGACAAGCTCGACAACACCGAGCAGGACCTGACCGGCACCCGCAACGACCGCGACGAGCAGGCCCGGCAGAAGAAGGTCATCGCGAGCTGCCTGGACAAGCTGACCACCGCGCTGGGTGCGGCGGCGGCCGGGAACAAGGGCGCGTACGACGCGGCGATGAAGGGCCTCGACAAGGTGTGCGACGAGGCGGAGAACTACCTCTGATCCGCTGTGCCGGCCGCCGCCGGGGTTTCAGGCGGTGGCGGCCGGACGGCGGTCGGCCAGGGCGGTGACCCCGGGTGGGGGCAGGCCGGCCGTCGAGGCGAGCAGGGCGCACCAGCCGAGCAGGTGGGGGGCGAGGTCGTCGTCGACGGGCGTCCAGGAGGCGCGGATCTCGATGTCGCCGGCCGTCGGTGGCCCGGCGAGGTCGCCGAACCGGGTCGACATGGTCTGGGTGACCGTCCCGCCGATCGCCCGGTGACCCGCGTCCTGGGTGTCGAGGGCGTCGGTCAGCCACGTCCAGCCGACCCCGGGGAGCAGCGGGTCGGCGGCGAGGTCGACCTCCAACTCCGCCGTCACGTAGGTGACCAGTCGCAACGTGCCCTGCCAGGCCTCGTGCCCGGCCGGGTCGTGCAGGAGGATCAGCCGGCCGGTGGCCACCTCGTCGCCGTCGCGCAGCACCGTCGCGGAGAGCGCGAACGTGAACGGCGCGAGCCGCTGGGGGGCGCCGACCTCCTCGAGGGTGATCTCCGGTCGGGGTGCCGGCGACCGCAGCCCGGCGACCGCGCGGGCGAAGGTCTCCGGGAGCGCGATCGGGGGGGCCATGTCGGCAGCCTATGCCGCCGTCGGCCCACCCGCTTCGACGGCGCGCCGACACGTACCCCGACCGCCCGGCCGCGCGACGGACGTTAGGTGCGTCCCCTTCCGTTCACCCGCGGCGGGCTGGGGTCGGGCGGCGTGGCACGATTGCGGCGATGACCACGGACACCACGGGCACTGCCGCCCGAGACGGACACCCGCGCCCCGGCGGCCCGGCCGACTCGCCCTTCATCCGGGCCTGTCGGCGTCGGCCCGGCCCGCACACCCCGGTCTGGTTCATGCGCCAGGCTGGCCGCTCACTGCCGGAGTACCGGGAGATCCGGGCCACCGTGCCGATGCTGGAGTCCTGCCGTCGCCCGGAGCTGGTCACCGAGATCACCCTCCAGCCGGTGCGCCGGCACGGGGTCGACGCGGCCATCCTGTTCAGCGACATCGTGGTGCCGGTCGCCGCGGCCGGGATCGACCTGGACATCGTGCCGGGCACCGGCCCGGTGGTGGCCGAGCCGATCCGTACCGCCGCCGACATCGAGCGGATCCGCCCGATCGGCCGCGACGACGTCCCGTACGTGGACGAGGCCGTCCGCCAACTGGTGGTCGAGCTGGGCGACACCCCGCTGATCGGCTTCGCCGGCGCGCCGTTCACCCTGGCCAGCTACCTGGTCGAGGGCGGCCCGTCGCGGACCCACGCGAAGACCAAGGCGCTGATGTATGGCGATCCCGAGCTGTGGCACGCGCTCTGCGGCCGGTTGGCCGAGGTGACGCTGGCGTTCCTGCGGGTGCAGATCGAGGCCGGCGTGTCCGCCGTGCAGCTGTTCGACTCGTGGGCGGGCGCGCTCTCCGAGGCCGACTACCGCCGTTACGTGCTGCCGCACTCGACGGCCGTGCTGAGCGGGCTGGCGCACGCGGGCGTGCCGCGCATCCACTTCGGGGTCGGCACCGCCGAGCTGCTCGGCGCGATGGGCGAGGCCGGCGCCGACGTGGTCGGCGTCGACTGGCGTACTCCGCTGGACGTGGCCACGCACCGGATCGGCCCGGACAAGGCGGTGCAGGGCAACCTGGACCCGACCGTGCTGCTCGCGCCGTGGCCGGTGGTGGAGGCCGAGGTGCGCCGGATCCTGGCGCAGGGGCGGGCGGCCCCCGGGCACGTGTTCAACCTCGGCCACGGTGTGCTGCCGGAGACCGACCCGGACGTGCTGACCCGGGTGGTGGCGCTGGTGCATGAGGTCTCCAGCCGCCGGGCCGACCAGGGCTGACACGGCGATGCGGCAGCCCTGGCGGGTGGCGGTGGTCGGCGGCGGGATCGCCGGGCTGGCCGCCGCGGTCCGGCTGCGCGACCGCGCGCCGGAGGGCACCGAGATCAGTGTGTACGAGCAGTCCGGCGCGGTGGGCGGCAAGCTGCGCACCGGGACGTTGGCCGGCGCGCCGGTGGAGTTCGGCGCCGAGTCGTTCCTGATGCGCGACCCGACCGGGGCCGAGAGCGCGGCGGTGGCGTTGGCTCGCCGGCTCGGGCTGGCCGAGAAGATCGTGCACCCCAGCGTCGGGCAGGCCGCGCTTGTCGTCGACGGAGGGCTGCGCCCCATCCCGGGCGGGACGCTGGTGGGCGTACCCGGGGATCTGGAGCGGGTGGCCACGGTCGCGCGCCCGGCCGCGGACGCCGACACCGACGGCGGCCGGCCGCTGGTCGGGCCGGACGCGGACGTCTCGGTGGGCGCGCTGGTCCGGTCCCGTTTCGGCGACGAGGTGGTCGACCGGCTGGTCGACCCCATGCTGGGTGGCGTGTACGCGGGCCGCGCGGACGACTTGTCGCTGGTCACCACGATGCCGGCGCTGGCCCGTGCCGCGCGGGTGGAGCACACCCTGGTCGGCGCGGTCCGGGCGGCGCAGGCCGCCGCGCCGCGCGCGCCGGGCGCCCCGGTCTTCGGCACCCTGGCGGGTGGGCTCAGCACCCTGGTCGAGGCTGCGGTGACGGCCAGCGGCGCGACGGTACGACGGGACGCCGCGGTGCGTGACCTCACGCCCACCGGCACGGGTTGGCGGCTCACCGTCGGCCCGACCCGCGATCCGGAGCTGGTCGACGTGGACGCCGTGGTGCTGGCGGTGCCGGCCCGGCCGGCGGCCCGGCTGCTCGCCGGCCCGGCCCCGGTGGCCGCCTCGGCCGTGGGCGAGCTGGACTACGCGAGCGTCGCGCTGGTCACCCTGGCGTTGCCGCAGCCGCTGCTGCCCGAGCTGTCCGGCTTCCTGGTGCCGAGCACCGAAGGGCTGCTGATCAAGGCGGCCACGTTCTTCACCACGAAGTGGGGGCACCTGCGGCGGCCGGACGGGCTGGCGCTGGTGCGCGCCTCGGTGGGCCGCTACGGCGAGGAGGCGCAGCTCCAACGCCCGGACGCGGACCTGGCCGCGACCGTGCACCGGGAGCTGTCGGCGCCGGAGTGCACCACCCGCAGTGGCCGTTCGGTCTCGTCCGCGCCGAACCTCCAGCGCGACGGCGT
>NZ_JBFAPG010000197.1:0-10484 GCF_040675595.1 Micromonospora sp. NPDC049580 | reverse complement strand
CCGCAGGGCCGCGCGCGCTCCCTCCCCGTCGCCGAGCCCGAGTAGGGCCGCTGCGCGGGTCGTGTGCGCGCGAACCGCGAGGGTTGCGACCTTGCCAGTCGGGTCTGGCGGGATGCCGAGCGCCACCGCATCGGCTATCTCGGTCGCAAGCTGGAAAGTGCCGGCCCGGCCGGCGGCCTCGGCAGCGCGCAGAAGGAGCCGCTGTTCGCACGAGGTCGTGGGAGGATGATCGGCGATCAGAGCCAGGTACGCGTCCGCGGCATCGTGAGCGTTGCCGTACCGCAGCAGTTGGTCCGCCCTGGCCAACCGCGCCTTCAGCCCGTGATGGCAGCGCAGGCGTGGAACGACCGGCTCGGACAGGTCCCGCTGCCGGAGGCGCCCTGCACAGAAGGTCTCCCACGCGCCATCCCAGAGACGCAACACCACCGCGGCGATGAGGAAGCTCAGGGGGATTTGCAGACCCACGAGCGCGGCGACGGCGACCACCGCAGCTATGAACGCCCGCCGACTCGCCAGGAAGCAGACCAGGAGTACAACGGAGCCCTCAAGCCATCCAAGGCGTGTAACGCACACGACCGCGAAGATCGGGAAGGGCAGCGCTCCTGGTAGCCACACAAGGATCGAACGTGTCACCGTCACCGCTCCCAACCAACGCCGACGTAGGCCAACGACAGCCACGCCGCCGGGTAGGTGCTCCGGTCCGCCCGCCACCGCTGCAGCTCGCCGAGCTGCACCCGACGTAGCGCCGATACCGGGTCCGGACTGGAGGAGAACCCCTGGATGAGCCCGTCGGTGATGCGCTTCATGTGTTTGTTGGCATGGACGGTGTAGAGGGTGCAGCAGACATGGGAGGCACCCGCGAGCACCACGGCGGCACCCAGGCCCAACCATTCGCCGGTCGGGGTCTGTCCCGACACGAGATCGGGTGCTGATCCGATACCGATACTGCCGCATCCGATCAGCACTACCCGCTCGGGCAGGGCGAGCCTGTGCTCGGAGCCGTCAGGTGGCACGAGATCAATCATGGTCAATCGTTCGTTGCCGCCCCTGCCGTTCGGTCCGAGTTGTAAGCCGCTGCGTGCGACGTTCCCGGCTTCGGCGTCGTCGGCTTCGGCGCCCACGTGACCGATCAGGGTCAGCACCCAGGCCTGGTGGTCATCATGGGCGTGGAGCAGGTTGCGGCAGTCGTTGAGACTCAGCGGCCCGCGTACCACCCGGTCGACGCCGTCGGGCCGGGTTAGGATCTCCATGTCAGCTTCACCGTGGGGAGCGACGATGGCGAGCCGGGCTGGCCAACTATCCGGCCGGTCAGCTGAGCCGGAGCGTGGCCGCGCGTGGATCACCGCCCAGGACGGCATGTGGATGACCGCAGCCCGGTCGACGACGCGGAGGTCTGTGCCGGGTCCTAGCGGAAACCCGGCAACCGGCAGGTGACCGAGCGCGGTCGGAAGCGACACAACCAGGGTGGCGTCCGTGCTCTGCCGCAACCCGTCGGCCAGGGGGGCGGGTAGGAATGCCGCGGCGACGCGGGCAAGGATCTGCCGCTCCGCCTCCTGCGAGGCAGCCGGCCCGAGGGCACCTGCGCGCAGTCTCTCGCGCACCCCGTCCGTGCTCTCACCTGGCAACGCGAATGGTAGCGCCGCGAGCAGAGCCTTGTACGCCTCCGCAGCGGGCGTGCCTGCGCCGAGCGGAATGCGCCCCTGCGACCATTCGCCGCCCGGGTCGCGGACCGCCCAGTAGCAGTCGTCGAGCACCGTCGCGGCACTCCAATACCAGGTACACGGCCCGATCGCCGTCAACTCCTGGTCCAACGCAATCTCCGCGGCCGAGTCATCAAGACGAGGGAGACGCAGACCCGAGCCGACCCGTACTCGAGGCGGCTGCCGCACCGGATTGAGCCCTTGCAGGACGGCCATGGCGTCGGTGGAATCGGCGGTCGGCCCGGTGACCGTGGCCGGCCGATCCCGGCTGTGGCTGCCGGCGGCAGCGGCGTCCAGTGCGGCCATAGCGGATAGCGAGTCCACGTCAGTCGCTGCGGGCAATGCCTCGCCGCGGGCCAGTTCGATGACCTCCGCGACCAGAGGGCTGTCACCGCTCGCCGAGGCAAGAGCCAGCATCGTGGCATGCGCATCGAGCTGGGTTCTGCTCCACGACTCTCGCCACCTCGCCGAGGGCAGCATGTATCGGCCGTGCTGAGCCGCCACCAGAGCGGACGCCGCGTAGGCCAAGGCCCGCTCCGGCTCACCCGCAGCCTGATCAAGTTTTGCCAGCAGCCGCCGACCGGTGGTGGCAGCCAGCGGCCGGCTGTCTGCATCGATCATCGCGAGTGCGGCCACGACGTCCCGCCGCGGATCGGTATGTGCTTCAGAGAGCCGTCCGATCTGCACGCTAGCCCGCAGCAGCAAATCATCGGCTGTCTCATCGCGCGCGTCGAACAGCCCGATCCGGCCGTCTTCACCGCCCACCCGAGACTCCAGCACCCGGGCGGCGTCGTGGGGCAGCCCTTGCCGAATCATCAGCCGGGCCATCCACATCTCGGTGGTCTGCAGGACGTCAAAGTCACGGAGCCGGACGGCGAGCAGCCGGTAGTCGTGCACGGTGTCGAGGGCTTTTTCGACCGGCGCCTCGGCGATGCAGCGCTGCGCCTCGATTAGCTTCAGACGGCGGGCGTATCGTCGGCAGGATCGGGCGCGCAGCAGGCTGGAGGCGGTGGCTCGTACCTGAGGCGCACTGGCCGCGCCAGTCTGTTCCAGGATCATCGCCAGCTGGGCAAGGCACCATCCCTTGACGGTGTCCGGGGTGGCCACGGTCCACTCGGTCGCCTTCGAGGCCAGAGACAGCGCGGTGTCGATGTCGCCCTTGTCGAAGGCGATCAGCGCCGAGCAGACTCTGATCATCGGCTGCAGGGATTCCGGCATGGCCGTACAGGCGGCGACGAAGGGCTCGGCGAGTTGGGCACGCGAGGAGGTAGCGAGGTCGACGGCGTTCGCTAGAGGTTCAGAGCGACCGGTGATCGCGAGGCGGAGCCTTAAGCGTCGCGGGATCATGCCGAGCACGGGTCCCTGTGCCCACCAGGGGGCTGCCCTGAGCGGGGCGAGCGCGCCATAGCTGATCAGCATCCAGGCCGCGTAGACACCCAGTACGCAGGCCCACCAGCCTTGGATGTCCACCACCACCGCTATGATCGCCACCGCGATGAGTCCGACAACGGCGCGCGGGTCCCGCCGACCGACTAGCAGGACGGTCAGCGCGACCAGGCCGACCTGCGCCGCCGCCCACCGGTCGAGCGGCCATCGGGCGGCTCCGAACGTGGCGGCGATTGCCGTCGCAACAGTCAGCCGCCACCGCAGCGGCCGCAACGCCGACCGCACCAGCGGCCGCACCGCGTCGGCGTGGAAAGATCCCAGGCGTTGGCGGGTGGTCCGGGCCGCCCGCAACTCTCGTCTCGATTCGAGTGCGCCCCACACATGGCCGAGAGCTTCGATCGGGCCAAATCTCTGAACGGCTAGGATCACATCCAGGATGCTCGGTAGCGCCGCGATCCGCCGGTCCTCGCCGGCGTAGTGGCGCAGCTGGCGGGTCGTCTCCGCGACCCGTTCCTGTTCACTTATCATCATCAATCCCCCATCGCCTCATGAGCAGCGAGGTGACTGTGCTCCGGGCCTGCGCGCGGAGCTGGCGCATCGCCAGGTAGGGGTTGCCCGAGTCGACCCGCTTGATGGAAAGCTGGTAGCGGCACTTGACGGCCGACACCAGCGCCGTCATCAGCAGGGGCGCGAACAGGCCGATTGGCAGGAACACGGCGGCGAGGCCGATGAAAATCACGGTGACCCAGAACGGCGTCGTCGTCGTGAGTGTCGATCCGGCGAGGATCAGGGGGAACGCGTACCAGGGGGCGCCCCACCGTATGGCGATGAGCAGGATGCCGATCACCATCAGCTGATGTAGCAGGCTGACGAGGGCCCACCGGTTGGCTCGCACCTGTGCGTACGGTGAGCCGAACGCGTTCCGGCCCGAGACGAGCTGGGCGTCGAGGAATTGCTTGAGGGCTGCCGACCCCGGTGCCGAGCTCCGTACAGCCAGGTCCGCCAGATCCGGCAACGGCGGTGTCGCGAAAACCGGGGGCGCCGGCTGCGCATGGAAGGCGCTGTCGTCGGTGAGGGCTGCATCGACGGCGACTCGGGCGACTCCGGTCCGTAGTAGACGCGCGTCGACACCGGCCGTCCGCAACGCTGTCAAGCTGGGCTCGTCGGACTCGGCCAGCGCCAGCGTCAGGTGGACGGATCCGAGCACCAGGTCGTCCATGCGGCGCCTTTGCTGGTCGGCGCGGCGCAACAGGGTCACCAGCAGTCTGTCCCTATCGTGCGCGGATCCTTCGTCATGGGGCGCCGACCGGAGCGCTTGGATCAGGCCGTCCGGATCCATACCCGTCGCGCACAATGCCCGCGTCGCCAGAGCGTCCGGCGCGATGAGGACCGCCGCTCCCACCTCGGCCGGGCTCGGCAGGCGACCGTCGTGTGCCTCCGACCGTGACCGTGCCTGGGCCAACGCGGTCGCGACCACGTGACTGACCGGGAAGGACTCGCCTGCCACCCAAACGATCACGGTCACGGGGTGCTCTGAGGCGCGGCGGTGGACGGCACGACGTAGGTGACCGTCATCAGGATCAGTCGTCGCGCGCTGATGGACACCGCGTTGACATCATGCAGGATCGCGGCGTCCACCTCGCCGGCTGGACGGTAGAGAATCTCACCTCTCAAGGTCAGCTCCCGGTCGCTGCTCTCCACCGGCGCACGGCTGTACGAATGCAGCCGGCCCGCTACGTAGCTGCCGTCGTCCAAGGTGCATCCGACGTGAATGTCGGCATCGCGGTGCTCATGGAACAGCAACCACCAGGCCGACTGCTGAGACTGCGTACGTCGGAGCCGGTCATCGCGCCGCTGGCGGAGAACCTTCGGCAGTGCCCGGTCCCACGGTGTCAAGCTGGCTACGACTGCGCAGCCGATGGCGGTGCCTACCAACGCAGCACTCCAGGCGGTGACCAGGGGTAAGTGTGACGAGGTATAGCGACCGGCACCCAACAGCATCCGGGAGAAGTCCGGGACGGCCAGCGAGGTCGCCTGAGCCACGACACCCAGCAAGGCAACCGCCACAAAATCGATGACGATGCCCGCGAAGATGGTGGCCAGGATCTCTTGGGTCGCAGTCTCGACACGTTCGGGTCTCTTGCGTTGTGTGATCCTGTGGTAGATATGGCCAGGCAATGCGAAGACGATTGCCAACAGTAGGCTCACAACCGTTGTGGGCATTCGCCCTCCATGGTTGGGAATGCGACGTCAGAGCACATTAGGCAGAGCCGAGGCACGGTGTCCATAGCCTGAGGGGCAACAGATGCGTGACGATGATTCTCCCGATCCGAAGGATGCGTCGTATGTGGATGGCACTTCCGACGACGATGATCTAGGTGGCCCACTGGGACAGGCAACCGTCTCTGATCAGCGGCCATCGACGTCCACGACCGCGCCTGGTGCGCTGCCAGCGGCCCAGAAGCAGTCTGAGCCGAAACACAGCTGGTGGCAACGCCTCAGAGGCAAGTAAGCCGCTGTCCGGCGGGTACCGAGCCAGCCGATCTACGGGAGGTTGAGGCATTGGCAGTGAACATGGGCCGCGTGTGGACTATCGTCGATGAGACCCTGCGCGAGGATGAGCGAGGCCGGGTACATGCCTCCCTCGTAGGAGTGCTGCTCGAGGGCGTGCACCCGATGCACGGATTGCGCGACAAGGCCGAATCCCCGGACCGAGACGTCCTCTACGTCACCGACCACCGTCTGGTCTTCGTGCTGCCTAAGCTCTCGAAGCACCTGCGCTTGAGGGACTCATGGAAGCTTGCACGTGGTGATCTAACCGCCGTAGCCAGGGTGATCTCCATTCCTCGCGAGGGGGTGGTCAGTGTCGAATGCCCGAGCACCCCACCGTCGAGCATCCGGGTGTTCGACGCGACGTTCCTGAGGATAAACACGAATTGTTCTCGTGGACTGCCGGCCACCTTCGATTTCTGGATTGATCTCAGCATCAAGAAGCTGGGTGGCTTCACCGAGACCATCTCCGCGTGGACAGGTAGATCACATCCCTGACGCGTCGGGTGTGACGTCCCGACCCTCAACTTGGCCGACAGGTCAGCTCAGCCGTAGCACCCGATCCGTCCCGGTGGGCGGCTGCTCTCGCTGCTGTGCAGGTTGAGGCGGAGCACCAACGGCGAGAGGCATTCGTTTGCCGATGCTGCTCTGGCCGGGATGGAGCGGGCTTTGTGGTAGTGGCGCCTCTACTCGTTGGACCTCTGTCGCCTAGGTGACAGTTCGCCCGGCCAGGGCATCTGCGTGGGGCACACTTCCCCCGAGCATTTACGCGGACCGTGAGTGCTCCGACAACTACCGATTGCGGCGCAGGTGGCATTTGCGGGCTAGTGATGTCGGCGCTTCGGCAGCCGATCTCGTTGTGGCGGCGAAGCCGCCTGATGATGCTGGAGCCCGGACGGCAGACCAGTACGAGTGGCAGGCGGTGATGGCTGCCGCTGATGGTCTGAGCCTGTACCTGACGGCTCTTGATGCGCACGGCAACCTCGACGATGGCGACGACGGGCGGCTGCTCTGCGAGTATCACGAGGACTGGGTTGCCCTGCGTAACGGGAATGCGGAACTGGTGTCCGCAAAACATCCAGGGTTGGCCTTCGGCGCCTACAGCACCCTCAATTCGTTGGCCGGTGACGGCGGTGTCGCGCACTTGTTCGACCGCTGGTTGGCAATGCAGGAGAAGCCCGCGTGTCGGCTGGTCACCACCGCAGGCATGTCCGGAGAGCCTCTGCAGCTCATCAAGTTCGCCGAGTTCGCCCGTGATCGGCGTGTCGCTGGCGGGACGTTCATCGCCGCCGGCCCTGAGATCACGCTGCTCACCAGCTTCGGCAAGAGCTTGCTCAAGCACTGTGACGGCCTCGCCACCCGGTGGAAACCACCCGACGGCGGTGAGCCGGAGGTGCTGCCCGAGCATCGCGAGCAGATCACCCGCTTCCTGTCGGTGTTCACGGTGCAGGACAGCGTGACCCGTAAGTACGCCCCGCACGCGGCGCCGTCGATGTACGCGCAGCCGGTGCTGGACAAACTCGGCAGCGCCGCTCCCGCCGGTGCGGTGTGGGAGGCCGTTCTCGCCCTGTTCCGCGTCCGCATGCGCGCCGCGGGGCCCACGCCGATCGGTGGCCTGCCGACGGTCCTGGCCTTTCCGATAGGCGGCGCGGCGCCCGCGTCCGGTGACTGTGAGACCGAGTTGACCAGCCGCATCGTGACGCTAACGGACATCGACCTGGCCATCCGGACGGCGATCGCGCATCCGACGGGCTTTGCGCCGCTGCCGCGGTTGGTGCGCACCAGCCGGTTGGCCATCAAGATGGAGGTCGGGGGCTGCTCCGACAACACCGTGGAACGCGCGGAGCAGCTCCGGTCTGACTGGACCGAGCATTGGCGTGACTCACTGGCATTCGATCCAGCAGCGCGTGCCCGTCAACAGCGGCTGAACCGGGCGCTGCTGCGGATCAACGACGCGGCGACCGAGCAGGTGAAACGGCCAGGCACGGCCTGGGGCCCGCAGTTGTGGAGGGAACTTGAGGCCGCGCTGGACCGGCAGCAGCGCACCCTACCGGACGACATGGACGTCGACCTGGCGCTCGGTGGGCTGTGTGAGCTGTCCAATCGGTGCCAGGTGTGGTTCAGCGAGGGCTTTGACGTCGCAAGCGAGCAGGCGCGCCGGCGTCCGGTGGGAGGAGGGGGCAGCTGATGAGCATGCACGCTGCGGATGCCGCCGACCTGGCGTTGCTGCGCGAGGACCTCGCCTACCACCAGACCCGCGTGTTGCTGCTCGTGACCGCCGTCGCGGCCGAGACGGGCCACCAACGAAGGCTGGACGGCCTGACGAAGCTGGCCAAGCTTGACTTCCTGTTGCGATACCCGGCCTTGGCCAGCACCGTGCTGGACTCCCTGGAGCCGGCAGATCCCCGGCTGCATCTGGCGGAGGAAGACAGGTATAACCCCACCGCCGTGGAAGCACCCATGACCCGGTACAAGTACGGCCCGTGGGACGACCGCTACTACATGATCATCGGCGCGCTCGTCGGTCGTGGGCTCCTGCGTTATGCCCCCGGCAGGAAAGGCAGCGTCGCGCTAGCGCCCACGCCCAAGGGCAAGAGGCACGCCGCCACGATCGCCGCCACCGCGCCGTGGTCGGAGATCGCCGAACGCGGCCAGGTGATCGCGCAGGCGTCGACAGGACTGACAGGCAACGCGTTGAAGGACTTGATCTACCAGAGGCTGGCTGACCTGATGGACCGACCGCACCGGCAGGTAATCCGTTGACCACGACGTTCCGGCTCAACGCCGTCACCCTGGACACCGTCGAGGGCCCCGTCAGGTATGCCTTCCCCGCAGACTTGACCATCCTCGCCGGGCCGACCGGCGTCGGGAAAACCACCCTGCTGGAGGCCGTGAAGTTCGGATTCGGGTGTGACGGGATGCTCGCGCCCGTGATCGCCGACAGCGTGCACGACATCAGCGTCGACGTGACCGTCGGCACCGAACGCTACATGCTCGTGCGCAGCGTCGATGCGGTCAAACGCCGGGCCGTGCGGGTCACCGATGTCAAGACCCGCGAGCGGCTGCCCGATCACGGCGCAGACGCCCGTGAGTCGCCCAGCGTCTCCGGTCTGTTGATGCGGGCATTGGGATTCGCCGAGAACATGCGCGCTGCCGCCAGAACCGCCGGTAGCACCAACGCCGGCGCCCGCATCACCTTCGCCGACGTGTTCTCCTACCTGTATGTCCCCCAAGCCGACATGAACCGCGACATTGCCCGTAGCCAGGACCAGTACCTCGCCCCGAAACGCAAAGCCGTTTTCGAGTTGCTGTTCGGTCTCACCGACGAAGCCGTGCTGGCGCTGCGGTCCGACCTCACGACGCTCAACCGGCAGGTCGACGACGCGCGCCGCGAAACCGCGACGATCCGCGAGTTCCTGTCCACGACGAACACCACCAGCAAGCAGGAAGCGCTCAGCGCACAAGGCGACGCCCGCAACGCGCAGATCGCCGCCGAAGCGTCATTGCAGGTGCTGCGCAACGAGATCAGCCCGGTCGCCGACCGCGAAACGCAGGTGATACGTGATCTGCTCTACGACGCAGAACGCCGGCTCGCTGAGGCCAAGGCAGCCGTCCAGGCGTTGATCAGGCAGCGAACCGACCTGACCGCCGAACGACGCCGTGTCGAAGGCGACCTCGCCCGGTTGCACCGCATGCGCGACGCCGGCGACCGCATCGCCGCCATCGAATTCGTCACCTGCCCCCGGTGCCTGCAGTCGGTGACCGACAGAGCAGTCCCCGAGGGCGCCTGCCGGTTGTGCTTACAGCCCGACCCGGTCACCCCGGACTCCGACACAGACCAGTACGAGCAGCGACAGCTCACCGGCCAACTGCACGAGATGAGCGACCAACTAGCCCTCCTCGCCGAGCAACTCGCCGCCACCAGCGTCGCTGTCGCCGAGCGTGAGGGCTTGGTCAAAGATCTCACTGCCACAATCGAACAGCGCACGTCCACGCGCGTCAGTCCGCGCCTGCAGGCATTCACCGACGCCTCCACCAGCCTCGCCTACGCCCAGGCGCGCCAGCGGGAACTTGAGGGCGTGCTGCGACAGTGGGACCGTGTGGATGACCTCACCACCGCCGAGCAGCAGCGCACCGTCGAGCGGGACAGGGTCCACGCGGAGATCGCTCGTCGGGAAGCAGCCATCGATGAGCGGCGTCACGAAATCATCGACGCGCTCACTGCAGAGTTCAACCGGGCGCTACGCAGCATCGGCGTGCCTAGCATCAAAACTGCGCACATCCACCCCACCAACTACCTGCCCATTCTTAACGGCCAGCCCTACACCAAGGTCAGCCGCGGCGGCGGCATCATAACCGCCGTGCAAATCGCCTACTGGACATCAATCCTGTACGTCGTGGTCAGCCGCGGCGACACCTACTACCCGTCCTTTCTGGTCATCGACAGCCCTCGCATGGCGCTGAACTCCGCCACCGGCATCTCCGCCGCGCTCTACAGCCGGCTGCGGGACCTCGCCGCAGCCAGGCCCGGAAAGCTGCAGATGATCGTCGCAGATAACGAACTCCCTGAAGCGGTAGAGCGCGACTTCGCCGAGCTGGATTTCGACTACCCGCATCCCACCGTTTCCACCATCGCCCACCCAGGACCCAACGCCGTGCAGACGCTCGGCGACCACTCGGATCAATAAGCCTGTTCGCCAGTACGGTGGCGCGCCGGTGATGACAGCAGGCCTGAGCAGCGGTTACGGTGAGATCCTCGACGGTGGGAGGTGGGGCCGTGTGTGTTCGACTGATCGACGATGATGGCGCCGCCGGATCTCCAGGTGCCCAGGCCGCTACGGCCGCGCG
>NZ_JBFAPG010000196.1:0-10495 GCF_040675595.1 Micromonospora sp. NPDC049580 | reverse complement strand
ACGGGAGGATGCTCCCGTGCCGGGCGGCGATGGTCGTCCCGGCGGGTACTGCGGCGTCGGTCAGCTGATGCCGGCGTCGGCGCAGGCCTTGGCGTACGCCGCGGTGCAGACCTCTTCCTTGGTCACGTAGCCGTCGGCGATGACGTCCTTGATGTTGTCCTTGTAGATGGCCTTCGGGGTGAGCAGCACCGAGGGGACGTCACGGCCACCCTCCGGGTCCTTCACCGTCTGGCCGGTGTCCTTCTTCTCGCCCTTGGCGAGCGCGATGGCCAGGTCGGAGGCGGCCTTCGCCTCTTCGCGGACGGCCTTGTAGACGGTCATGCACTGGTCACCGGCGAGGATGTTCTGCAGGCCCTCGGTGCTGGCGTCCTGGCCGGTCACCGGCACCTTGCCGTTGAGCTTGTTCTTCCTCAGGATCGAGATGGCCGCGTTGCCGAGACCGTCGTTGGCGGCCAGCACGCCGTCGATCTTGCCGTTGGCCTTGGTGAGCTGCTGCTCGAAGATCGTCGTGGCCTGCGCGTTGTCCCAGGCCGGCACGGCGTCCTCGGGGCCCTTGACGTACTCCTTGGAGTCGAACTTCGGCTTCAGCACCGAGTCGTAGCCGGCCTTGAACAGGGTGGCGTTGTTGTCGGTGGGGGAGCCGTTCAGGTACGCCACGACGGGGTTCTTGGCGTTCTTCTCAGTCAGGCACTTGGACAGGCCCTCGCCCTGGAGCTTGCCGACGGTCTCGTTGTCGAAGCTGACGTAGTACTGGGCGGAGCCGCCCAGGGTGAGCCGGTCGTAGTCGATGGTGGCGACGCCCTGCGACTTGGCCTTGTCGAGCACGGCCTTACCGGTGCCGGAGTCCAGGTTGACGATCATCAGGGCGGTGACGCCGCTGGTGATCATCTGGTCGGCGATGGTCTGGAAGGCGGTCTTGTCGTTCTGGGCGTTCTGAATGTCGTACTTGACGCCGGCGGCCTTGAACGCCTCTTCCAGGAACCTGCGGTCCGCGGTCTCCCACCGGGCGGAGGACTTGCTGTCCGGGAGGATGACGCCGATCTTGGGGGTCTTGGCGGAGCTGGGCTTGTCGGAGCCGGAGTCGTCGCCGCAGGCGGTCAAACCGCCGGTCGCGAGCAGGCCCACGGCGGCGATGGTGAGGATCCCCTTACGCATGTGCAGGGTCCTTTCGGAGGTGGGGGAGGTGTTGTTTTGTTGTGTCCGGCAACGTATTTCGCGTCACACTGGTCCCACAAGACCGCGCAGGTGCCAAGTTTGTTGGAAGCGATAACAATTCAGCAACGCGACTGTTACTCCCCGCGTATGCCATGCGGGAGTCGACGTAACGACTGTCGTCAGTGGGTCTGCAACGGCGCGGTGCGGGCGTCGGTCAGCGCCACCAGATCCGCTGCGGCCAGTTCGAGTTGCAGACCGCGCCGACCAGCCGAGACGTAGATCGTCGGCAGATCCAGCGCGGATTCGTCCAGCACTGTGGGCAGACGCCGCCGCTGCCCGAGCGGGCTGATCCCGCCGCGAACGTAGCCGGTGGCCCGCTCGGCGACCGCCCGGTCGGCCATCGTCGCCCGCTTGCCGCCGACCGCCGCCGCGAGCGCCTTGAGGTCCAGCTCGCCGGTGACCGGGACGACCGCCACGGTCAGGGCGCCGTCGACCTCGGTCACCAGCGACTTGAACACCCGCTCGGGTGCCACACCGAGCGCCTCGGCGACCAGCGCGCCGTAGTTCGGCACGTCCGGGGAGACCCGGTACGGATGGGTGCGATACGCGATCCCACGCTTGACCAGCAGCGCGGTCGCCGGAGTGCCCTGTCCCGCCACACCGACGACGCTAGTGGACCGGGTGGCCGACCAACACGGTCGGTGCCCCGGCCGTCCGGGTGAGCACCAGGCTCGCCGCCTGGTCGCCGGCCAACCGCAGATCCCGCCGCAACTGCTCCGGGGTGAGCGCGGAGCCCCGCTTGAGGATCTCCACCCGGCCCACCCGCCGTTCCCGCAGCAGTGCCCGCAGGCGCTTGAGCGAGAACGGCAGCACGTCGGTGATCTCCAGGCACCGGGCGTACGGGGTGGGCGTCGGCCGGTCGGCGTAGAGGTAGGCGATGCTCGGGTCACCCAGCGTGGCGTCCAGCTGGTCGGCCAGTTCGGCGACGAGGTGCGCGCGGACCACGGCCGGATCCGGGTCGTACAGGTAGCGGCGCGGTGGCCCGACCGGCGCGTCGGTGGCGCCCGAGCCGGTGAGCTGAAAACGGTGCGTCTCGGCGCCCACCTGCCGGTAGAGCGTGGCGCGGCGGGGCACCTGGGCCAGGTCCCCACACCAGAGCGCGGCCTCGACCAGGTCGCCGTCCACGCCGACCCACTCCGCCTCCGCGCCGGCCGGGATGAGCGCGTGGTCCAGTCCCGGCGCCACCTTCACCACCGTGCGCGGCACCCGTTCCGCGAGCCCGGTGACGAAGTCCCACGGTGGCGAGTAGGCGCGCGGGTCGAAGATCCGCCGACCGGTGCCGCTCGTACGTCGGGCCGGGTCACAGAAGACCCCGTCGACCCGGGAGACGTCGAACGCGGTGGCATCGCCGCACTCGACGGTGAACAACTCGGCCAACCCCGCGGCGGCGGCGTTGGCGGCGGCCATCGCGGCGGTCACCGGGTCGGCCTCCACCCCGTACACCCGGATGCCGGCGCGGGCGGCGGCGAGCGCGTCGGCCACGGCGGCCGGGCTGGTGGCGTCCACGCCGAGCAGGCCGAGCACGCCCACGACGGTCTCCGGTGCGACCTCGACTCGACGGTGCCGCCAGTCCTCGTACCAGGTGGACACGCCGTGCGCCTTGGCCAGCGCGGCCAGTCGTCGGTCCATCCCGCCCCCCGCCTCACGATGCGACCTTCGACCACCTTGCCACGCCCACCCACCGACCGCAGCGCACCCTGCCCCCGCCGATCCTGCGGTTCCTGCCACGACACAGGGGACATTCGACCCAGGTCGACAACGGAGACTGCAAGATCGGCGGGACTGGCGGCGGGGTCGGGCCGTCAGTCGGCGAGCGCGCCGGCCGACCTGCCCTCGTGCAGGGTGAGGTTGCGGCCGTTGGTCGGATCGAACAGGTGGATCTTCTCCAGGTTGAACCAGACGCGGCGGGACTGGCCCTCCGCGACCGGTGACTCGGCCGACAACCGGGTGACCAGGTTGCCACCGGTGCCGGCGAAGTCGCCCCCGCCCGCGTCGGCGGCCAGCTCCTCCAACTCGGCGGCGCTGGCCCGCTCCCCCTCCACCGTGAAGTAGACGTACTTGTCCGAGCCCATCGACTCGACGATCTCCACGGGCGCCTCGAACTCCAGACCCCGGCGGCGGGTGTCCTCGTCGACCAGCTCGGCGTCCTCGAAGTGCTCGGGGCGTACGCCGAGGATCAGCTCGCGGGGCGCGTCGGCCGCCTCCAACTCGCGGCGGACCCGGTCGCCGAGCGGCACCTCGCCCAGCGCGGTGTGCAGGCTGCCGTCCTGCACGGCGGCGTGCAGGAAGTTCATCGACGGGGAGCCGATGAAGCCGGCCACGAAGAGGTTGCGGGGGTGGTCGTACAGCTCCTGCGGAGGCCCGACCTGCTGGATCGCGCCACCCCGCATGATGACCACCCGGTCGCCGAGGGTCATCGCCTCGGTCTGGTCGTGGGTGACGTAGACGGTGGTGGTGCCGAGCTGCTTCTGCAACCGGGACACCACCGTGCGCATCTGCACGCGCAGCTTCGCGTCCAGGTTGGACAGCGGCTCGTCCATCAGGAACGCCTTGGGCTGGCGGACGATCGCCCGGCCCATCGCCACCCGCTGACGCTGCCCACCGGAGAGGTTGGCCGGCTTGCGGTCCAGCAGCGGCACCAGCTCCAGCACCTTGGCCGCCTCGTCGACCTTGGCGTTGATGGTCTCCCGGTCCAGCTTGGCCAGCCGCAGCGGGAACGCCATGTTCTCCCGCACCGTCATGTTCGGATACAGCGCGTAGGACTGGAACACCATCGCGATGTCCCGGTCCCGGGGGGCCTTGTCGTTGACCCGCTGGCCGCCGATGCGCAGCTCGCCGGAGCTGATGTCCTCCAGCCCGGCGATCATGTTGAGGGTGGTGGACTTGCCGCAGCCCGAGGGGCCGACCAGGATCACGAACTCGCCATCGGCGATCTCCAGGTCGACGTCCTGCACGGCGACGGTCCCGTCCGGGAAACTCTTGCTCACCTTGTCGAGCACGATGTCAGCCATGACTACTCACCTATCCCTTGACTGCGCCGGAGGTCAGGCCGGACACGATGCGGCGCTGGAAGAAGAGGACGAACAGGATGATCGGTACGGTGATCACCACGGCGGCGGCGCAGATCGCCCCGGTGGGGTCCTCGAACTGCGACGCGCCGGTGAAGAACGACAGCGCGGCCGGCACCGTGCGGGACCGCTCGGTGGAGGTCAGCGAGATGGCGAACAGGAAGTCGTTCCAGCAGAAGATGAAGACCAGGATCGCCGTGGTGAACAGGCCGGGCGCGGCCAGTGGCGCGATCACCCGCCGGAACGCCTGTGCCTGGGTGGCGCCGTCCATCTTCGCCGCCTTCTCCAGGTCCCAGGGGATCTGCTTGAAGAACGCCGACAGCGTGTAGATCGCCAGCGGCAGCGCGAAGGTGATGTACGGCAGGATCAGTCCCGGCCAGGTGTCGAAGATCTTGAGCTGACGCTCGATCTCGAACAGGGGCGACACGAGGGACACCTGCGGGAACATCGCGATCAGCAGGGAGACCCCGACCAGCAACCCCTTGCCGGGGAAGTCCAGCCGGCTGATCGCGTACGCGGCCATCGCGCCGAGCACCACCGCGATGAGCGTGGCGATCAGGGCGATGCCGATGGAGTTGATCAGCGCGCGGACGAACTGGTCGGTGTCGAAGATCGTCCGGTAGTTGTCCAGCGTCCACTCCCGGGGGATGAAGTTCCCGTCGGTGAGGGTGGCCGGCGTCTTGAACGACAGCGAGGCGATCCACAGCACCGGGACCATCGCGAAGACGACCACGAGGACGTCGAGCAGACCCCAGCGCACCTTCGCCCGGGTGGTGGTTTCGACAGCCATGTCAGCGCCTCTCCCCGTCGTCGCTGCCGGGGGCAGCGGTGCCGAACAGCTTCACGAAGACGAAGGCGATGATCGCCACAGTGATGAAGATGAGCACCGACATCGTCGAGCCGATGCCGAGGTTGAGACCCCGGATCAGGTTGTTGTAGGCGAGCATCGACACCGACGAGGTCTCGTTGCCGCCCGCCGTCAACACGAAGATGTTGTCGAAGACCCGGAACGCGTCCAGGGTGCGGAACAGCAGCGCGACCAGGATCGCCGGCTTCATCACCGGCAGCATCACCTTGGTGAACTTCTGCCAGGCGGTCGCCCCGTCGGTGGAGGCGGCCTTGAGCAGGTCCTCCGGGACCAGCGCCAGCCCCGCCATCAGCAGCAGCGCCATGAACGGCGTGGTCTTCCAGATCTCCGCCAGCATGATGATCGCCAGCGAGCTGGCCCGCTCGGTGAGCGGCGCACCGTCGCTGAACACGTCCGCCAGGTAGCCGGTGCCGGGCGTCCAGGCGTACCGCCAGGAGAACGCGGCGACCACCGTGACGATCCCGTACGGGATGAGCGCCGAGGTCCGCACCAGGCCGCGCCCGACAAGCGTACGGTGCATGATCAGCGCCAGCCCCATGCCGAGCACCAGCTCGACGGCCACGGTGACCACCGTGATCAGCGTGGTCACCCCGAACGCCGTCCACCAGAACTCGTTGGTGAGCACGGTGACGTAGTTCTCCAGCCCGATGAACTCACGCTGATCGGGAAAGCGCAGGTCGTAGCGCTGCAACGACAGCCAGACCGAGTAGATGATCGGGTACGCGGTCACCGCGACCATCACCAGCGCGGCGGGCGCGCAGAGCAGCCAACCGAGTCGCCGTTCGGCCTTCTTGTTCTCACTCAGCGGCGGCCTGCGACGGCCGCCCCGCTGGGTGGGGACGGTGGTGGCCCGTTCCGCCTCGGCGCTCACCTGCGCGCCGGCCGGCGTGGCGTTGACACTCACGGCAGGACCCCCTTGGACTGGAGGGCGTCGGCGATGGCGCCGCGCAGCTCATCGGCCGTCTGTTGCGGACGGATCGCCGACGGCGGCGACAGGATCGCCGACATGACGGTCGAGATGCTCTGGTAGGCCGGGGTCAGCGGACGGGTCGCCGGTTCCTTCAGCTCTTCGAGGATGGTGTCCTTCATGGGGTACGCCTCGGTCATCTCCGGCTCGTCGAAGACCGCCTCGATGGTCGGTGGCACGCCGTCGTTGATGGCGGAGAACTTCTGGTGCTCGGGGCTGCGCAGACACCGGGCCGCCTCGAACGACTGCTCCGGGTGCCGGGAGTAGGAGCTGACCGCCAGGTTCACGCCGCCGATGGTGACCTTGCTGGGGGTGTTCTCGTCGATGCCGGGCACCCGCGCCCAGCCGACCTGCTTGGCCAGCTCCGGGTTGGCCTCCTGCAACGCCGGATAGACGAACGGCCAGTTCACCTGGAACGCGCCCGAGCCGGACTGGAACTCCAGCCGGACCGGGTCCTCGGTGGCGTTGCTGAACGACGGCGAGGTCACGCCCGACGTGGCGAACCGCTGCAACTGCTCCAGCGCCCGGACCGTGCCGTCGTCCATCACGGCCTTCTTGCCGTCGTCGGAGAGGACCTTTCCGCCGGCGCTCTCGGCCAGGGTGTTGTAGAGGACGACCAGGCCCTCGTACTGGGCGCCCATGGTGAGCACCTGGTACGGCTTGCCCTGGTCCTTGAGCTGCTGGGCGGCCGTGATCATCTGGTCCCAGGTGGTCGGCGGCTGCGGCACCAGGTCCTTGCGGTACCAGAGCAGTTGGACGTTGGTGTTCTTCGGCGCGGCGTAGAGCTTGTCCTCGTAGCGGGCGGTGTCCAGCGGCCCGGCGAGGGTGCCCTGCTCGACGTCGGACTTCTCCTGGCCGGTCCACTCGCGGATCCAGTCGGCGCTGGCGAACTCCTGGGTCCAGGTGACGTCCAGGCCGAGCACGTCCATCCCGCTGTCCTCGGCGGCCAGCCGGCGCACCATCTGCACCCGCTGGTCGTCGGCCTGACGGGGCAGCACCCGGTAAACGATCTTGTATCGTCCCTGGGCCTGCGCGTTGCAGTCGTCGACCACCTTCTGCAGGTTCTGCTCCGGCGGGTAGTACAGGTTGATCGTCGGCGTACCGCCGCCACCGTCGTCGGCGCCGCAGGCGGCCAGCGGCGCGACCAGCGCCAGCGCGGCGGCCGCGGCGCCAAGCCGGGCAGCCGGCCGACGCCGGTGTCGAGCCGTTTCGGGGTCCGTCATCGCTCTCCCCCTCTCTTCGGCGAGAAACCGGGGAGGGGCATCCGTGCCCCGGCGCACGGCGAGACCTTTCCGGGCCGATGAGCTGCGGAAATGACCAGGCCCGGATGCTCCGTGCGGCTACACTGCCCCACTCCCCGCGCCGCGAAACCTGCCCGCAACGGGCAAGACGAGCACCCCGCCCCGACCGACAAGCGTCAGCCCCGGGCTCGCGCCCAGGAGAGGAAGCGTTCGGTCATCCGTGTCGGCGGGTGGTCCGGGTGGAGTTGGGTGAGCTGGTGGGTCGCCTCGTTCATCAGGGTGCCGAGGTAGATCAGCAGACCCGTCCGGTCGGTCCGGTACTCCGTCAACAGGGTGAGCTTGGCCGGCTGGCAGGGCCACTCCCGGCCGCAATTGCGGCACCGCCACAGCGGACGCATGGCGACATGCGGGGTGGGCGGACGAACCACCATCACCACCACCGTGTCTCGTCGTGGTGGTCTGTCGGGCTCAGCACATCGGCCTCCTCGCGCATGGGAGGGGCCGCTCCCGCAAGGGGGGAACGGGAGCGACCCCCGGGGGCAGAGCCCGCCACCGCCGTTGCGGCCACCAGCGAACCCGCCATTGGTGACAGTCTGCGATGACTCGACTACCTTCGATACGCGCTCGCGCCATCCGCGCAGCTCATGGACTCAGGCGAGCGGTCGGGACCGACACGCCGATGCGGGTTGGGCAGAGATTGGGGAATTGATGGGGACCGTCACCGACTACGTGCTGGAGGAACTGCGGCTACTCCGGGCGGAGACAGGGCTCAGCCAGGACGACTTCGGCCGAGGCATCGGCTACTCGGGCTCGCACGTCAGCTCCGTCGAGACGGGCGGGCGACCGCCCACGAAGGAGTACATGCGAGCGGTCGACAACCACCACCGGACCGGCGAGCGCTTCCAGCGGATGCTGGAGCGGTTGGGCCGGCTCGACGCCGAACCGGCCTGGCTGCGCGAATGGATCGAGTTCGAGCGGGAGGCGACCACGCTGCGCTGGTTCGAGTTGGCGTACGTGCCGGGCCTGCTCCAGACCGAGCGGTACGCCCGCGCCACGCTGGCCGGCGGCCGGTTCGACGCCGAGGACGTCGACCGCATCGTCGCGTCACGGCTGGAGCGGCAGGCGATCCTGCGACGCCCGCGCCCGCCGCAGCTCATCACCGTGCTGGACGAAGCGGTGTTGCGCCGGCCGGTGCTCGACCAGCCGGGCCTCATGCTCGAACAGTGCGAGCACCTGGTGGAGTTGGCGGCCCAGGAGCACATCCAGGTGCACGTCGTCCCGGTGGACGCGGGGATGTACCTGGGGTTGGCCGGTCAGTTCATCATCGCCGAGATGCCGGACGGCGAGCGGGTGGCGCACGCCGACAACCAGCTCATCGCGCAGTTCGTCGACGCGTCGACCGACGTCGCTAAGCTGGCCAAGACGTGGGAGATCGTTCGCAACGAAGCCCTCCCCCGCCGGCAGTCAATCGAGCTGATCAAGGAAGTGGCGAAGGCATGGACACCCTGACTCCACGCTGGCGCAAGTCGACCAGGTCCGGCGGCAACGGCGGTTCCTGCGTCGAGGTCGCCGACAATCTGCCGTACGTCGTGCTGGTGCGCGACACCAAGGACCGCGACGGCGGGACCCTGCACGTCACCCCGAATGCCTGGAAGGCATTCATCGGTTACGCCAAACAGCGCTGACCGCGCACTCTCCCGGGCCAACGCGCCGCAAGATCCGCACAACATCCCGGACACTGCTGCGTCAGGGCCGCCGGGGGCAGCGACACCCGCGTCGACCCCCGCTCCGCGCGTTCGGACGCCGAGTCGACCTGGGTGAACCAGGTGCCCGAGCCTCGGGTCGGCAAGACACGCGTACACCTGGATCTGCGGCTGGCGGGGGCGGAGCCGGCGCCGCTGCTCGCGGCCGGCGCCCGGCTGGTCCGCGAACCCGACCGCGAGGTCGGCTGGTGGGTGCTGGCCGACCCGGAGGGCAACGAGTTCTGCGCCTTTCCGCCACGTCCCACCGGGTGAACGACCCACTACCCAGCGCGGGCGGCGTCGACTAGCGTTTCCGTAGCGCCGCAGCCAGCGCGTTCGCCGCCGACGTCGACACGCCTCCGGCCGGCCCAGCCTGCCCGATCGGTTGGTTATCGCGGGAACGTCCCACCGCCGCTGCACCGGTTCGGCAGGATCGTCCCAATGAGGGAGGTGCCGTCGTGCAGGACACCCGCGCTCTCGCCCTGACCTTCGAGGTGAGCGGCCTGCCACCGGTCAAGACCGAAGCGTTGTCCATCTTCGCCGCCGGGCACCGGCAGGCGACGAGGGTCCGCACCCTGCTCCAGGCCGCCTTGGGCGCGGCCCAGCGCACCGGCTGGACGCCGTTGCCCGGGCCGATCGAGGTGGACCTGGTTCTGCGCTGCCCGCCCGGGCACCGGACATCCGACGCCAGCACCCTGCTCGGCGGCGTCTGCGCGGTGCTGCAGGACAAGAAGCGGGTCTCCACCATCGGCCTGGCGCACCTCGGCGTCCTGGTGGATGTCGCCCTCTACGACGACGACCGGCAGATCCGCCGCTTGTCGTACCACGAGGAGCCGGCGGAGGACTTCTCGTACCAGGTGCGGGTAGCCGCCGTACCTTCCGGCGTTTGACCGACGGCCGCGGTGGGGTATCGCGGACGCCGACGAAGGGAGCACGATGTCGGAGCCACATGTCACGCTCGACCCGCGCGGGCTCGATCCCGTGCAGCAGAAGCTGCGCGGGCCGCTGGAGGACCAGCTGACCTCGGCTCTCCAGGCAGCCACCGACCGGATTCGCGCCGGCTACGCCGGCGAGCCGGTCGAGCAGGTGTGCCAGCGGCTGTTGGACGAGACCCGCTCCGGGTTGCATCCCGACATCGCGGCCGGGTTCAACCCGGACATGGACGAGTTCTGCCGGGTGGCGATCTCGATCGTCCGCGGCGGGTCCGACGAGCCGGACGCCCGCCCCACCGGCGACGGCCGGCACCGCGCCTAGCCTGCCGGCACCGATCGCAGTGGCCGGGTCAGGACCGGGTCCGCAACTACCCGGTCCTCACAGACCGCCCGGCGCAGGGGGGCGGACAGGGGCGGCACCCCCCCCCCGCGGGGGGGCGGCACCACGCCACCCCCCCCCGC
>NZ_JBFAPG010000195.1:0-10504 GCF_040675595.1 Micromonospora sp. NPDC049580 | reverse complement strand
CGACCGGCCGGCGGGAACGGGGGGCCGCGTCGGTCACCGCCCGGCCAGCGACGCCCAGCCCGGGTTCACCGGCTCCCGGCGCAGCGGCATGCCCGCCTCCGCCGGGGTGCGGTCGCCCTTGCGCTGGTTGCAGCCGTAGCAGGCGGCGGTGGTGTTTCGCCAGGTGTTCCGGCCGCCCCGCGAGCGCGGCAGGATGTGGTCGATTGTCGATGCCGCCCCACCGCAGTACGCGCAGCAGTGCTCGTCGCGGCGCAGCACCCCGGCCCGGGACCAGGCCGGCCCGGAGCTGAACCGCCACCGGGTGACCACGTAGCGGACCAGCCGCACCACCCGGGGCAGCGGGAAGACGCCGATCACCTGGTCCGGCTCCGCCTCGTGGATCTCGGCCACCCGGCGGCAGAGCATCCGGACGGCGTGCTGAACGGTGACCCGGTGCAACGGGCCGAGGTCGGCGTTGATGACGAGAACGGCGTCCACCGGGACTCCTTTCCAGCTGGTGACGGACAGCGAAGAGCCGCCCGGTCCGGCGTTCGGACGGGGCGGCTCGGCGCGTACGGGTACGCGTCAGTCCGGCCGGCCCGCCCGAGGGCCTTTCGCTCGCCAACCGTCGCCGGGCAGCGTCGACGACGGCACGGTGGTGACGTGCGACCTCGTCATGATCTGCTCCCGCGGCGGTGGTTGACCTTGCGCGATCACGGTAGGTCGGCACGGGAGAGTGGGGCAACGTATTTCGATGGGCTGCCCGGCTCCTCGGGACGACCCTGACGCCGGGTCCGGGGAGCGCGCCGGGTCCGGGGAGCGTGCCGGGTCGGGGTAGCGACCCCCGCCGCGCGACGGGCGTTGGCCAGTGGCCGGTCCAGCCGCAGGGCCATCCGCGTGGTGAGTTCGCTGTCCAGGAGCGGCCGGTTGACCTCGCCCGCGACAGCCAGCGCGGGACCGGAGACGGAACGCCAGATGGCGGCCAGCCCGGCGCCCAGACCGAGCAGGGCGACGGTGGCCCGCGTGGTCGGTGAACCGGCCGCGGCGGCGGCGCTCACCCCGACCACCGCGAAGAGCACCACCAGCAGGGGCACCAGCACCGGCCAGAAGATGCCCCGAGCGGCCTGGGCCACCAGCCGTCGGTCCCGGATGATCAGGTTCCGGGCGACCACCGCGTAGTCCTCCTCGTCGAGCAGGTCGCGCGGATGCAGGCCGCCGGTGAGCACGCCGCGCCAGAGGTCACCCTGGTTGCGCAGCTCGCGGCTCAGCTCGGCCGGTTCCGGTTCCGCCGGATCGCCCTGGCCGGCCCGTTCCACCGCGACCGCCCAGGCGGCCAGCGAGCGGCGTACCACAGCGGCCGAGTACGGCGGCAGCACGCTGGCCAGCTCGTCCAGCCACCGGCTGAGCTGGATCTGCCGGCCGTCGAAGCGCCGCAGCAGTTGGGCGGCGTCGCCGGGCCGGACCGTGTCGGCCAGGGACCGGCCCAGCCGGTAGGCGAGCCCGACCCGGAGGTTGGTGGCCATCGCCCAGCGCAGCACGTCCACGTTGAGGTCGTCGAGGGCGAGCAGCAGCGGTTCGGTGTCGGCGGTGTCGGGCTGTTCCAGGTCGGGCAGCCGGTCCAGGTCGGGCAGCCGGGTCCGGGCGGCGGACGTGTCCGGCAGGGGCCCGGTGTGCCGGGTGAGCGCCGAGATCTGAGCCAGCGCGACGTCCACGCCGTCGAGGTACATCCGCATCCGGCGCGGGAGCGACATCTCGGTCAGGTTGGAGAGCTTGGCCGGTGGGTGGGCCGGGACGGTCGGACCGGGTTCGGCGTGCTGCCCGTGGTGGTACGCGTCCGCCATCCACCAGCCCAGCCGCAGCGCGGTGACGACGCAGGCGCGCTCGTCGCGGAGCAGCGGGTACGCGTCGTCCCGGCCGGTCTCCTCGGTCAGCGGAACGCTCTGGGCGCCGACGCGGTGCAGTGGTGACATCGCCGCTGCCCTCCCGCCCGGCCGATCGACGGATGATCATTCGAGCGTACGGCAGCGTACCGTCGGTTATGTTGCTTTTTGTCGGTTTGGGGTGGCCCGCCCGGCCAGCAGGCCCCGAGGCCGGATCGAGCGCACCGGCTCGGCTGCGGCGCCCTCCGCGCGCAGGATGTGGTTCGCCGCGATGATCCCGGTGGCAGCGGAGCGTTCCATCAGGGCGCTCGGGAAGTCCGTGGCGATCCCGTCGCCGGCCAGATAGACGCCGGGCGCCTCGGTGCGCACCCCCGGACGCCAGGCGTGGCTGCCCGGCGTGAACGCCGGCGCCTGCGCCTCCACCCGGGCGCGCATCTCCCGGACCCGCAGGTCAGCCGCCTCCGGCCAGAGCGCCACGAGCTCGCGGCGCATCCGCTCGGCCAGCTCCTCGGCCGGCACACCGGGCTCACAGGCGTACGCGTGCAGCTCGACGACCGAACCGCCGGTCTGTCGCGCCCAGCGGCGCGACTCGTTCTCCAGCCGGTGGTAGAGCGTCACCGAGTCCAGTGTGGGCTGCCGCGACACCCCGCTGAACACGGCCCGGTCGGCCGCCACGTCCCCGTCGCACCAGTACCGCGCCACCGCGTACGGCGGGCCGGGCGTGCCGAAGCGGGGCATCCGCGCCGCCAGCTCCGGTGCCCGCCCGACCAGGTCGGGGGAGGCCGCCACAAGCGCGGCCAGGGCCGGCGGATCCACCGCGAGCACCACGTGGGCCGCCGGGTGGCTGCCGCCGTCGGTGGTCGTCACCCGCCAACCCTCGCCGTCGCGGTGCACCCCCGTGGCGCCGGACGCGGTGAGCACCCGACCGCCGTGCTTCTCCACGTGCCTCGTCAGCGGCTGCCAGATCGCCGTCGCATAGTCCTCGTCGGGGCAGTCGAAGGCCAGCCCTTCCGGATTGCCGAGCAGGTAGAAGTGGAACTGGGCGACCATCTCGGCCGCCGACATCTCCGCCTCGTGGTTGAAGAACGAGTGCGAGAAGACCTCGAACAGCATCGCCCGCGCCCGGTCCGGCAGTCGCAGCGAGGCCAGCAGCTCGTCGGCGGTGGTGTCGTCCAACTCCGCGTAGGTGCGGACCGGGTCGTAGGTGAGCAGCGGCAACGCCGCGTCCCGGTCCATCGACCGCAGGTCGGCCAGGCGCAGGCTGGGACTGCGCAGCAGCAGCGCCAGCAGGTTCGCCGGCGGCGCGGGCGGCAGCCTGCCGAACTCCTCGGTCGGCCACTGTGCACTGAGGATCGGGTAACCCGGAATCGGCTTGAGGAAGCCCAGGTCGGGCTCGACCCGACGAAGGATGGAACGCCAGTTGTAGTACTGCCGGAAGAACGCGTGGAACCCGTGCTCGTTCTGCTGCTCGCCGTCGCCGAGCGCCTCGGGCCACGCGCCGAGCCGCCCGCCCAGCGTGGGCGCGGCCTCCAGCACCGTCACGGCCACACCCCGCTCGGCCAGCACGACCGCCGCCGACATGCCGGCGATCCCGCCGCCGACCACCACCGCCGCGACCGGTCCCGGCACGCGGTCGGCGCCACCTCCGCCCGGGTCCACCTGGTGCTGACGTACGCCGATGAGCCGACCCACCACACGCGACAGCGCCACGCGCACCTCCCTCTTCCGGCCCAGTCTCCCCTACGGCAGGCAGCGGCGCTGGCGGTCGGACGCGGGCCAGACGTACTCCAGATCCTCGGGGACGTCGGCGCCGAAGATCGGGCGGTAGTGCGTCGGGTCCTTGCGCAGCAGCGACGAGCGGTGGCTCAGGTGCAGGTCGTCGCGGCCGAGCCAGGGCGGCAGGTCACCGGCGCGGGCCAGCTCGTCCTGTGTGCGTACGACGCCGGCCCCGCAGGCGGCGGCGAGGTCGACGGTCAGCGTGGTGGCGCAGGTGTCGGCCCGTCCCGGCTCGGTCCAGACGGCGCACATGTCCAGCCCGTAGCGGGTGAGCGCCTCCTCGTACCCGGCCCACATCTTCACCGCCGGATGGTTGCGCCACCCGTACCCGGGTCGGGTCAGGCCACGGAGCACCTGGATGGCCTCCACCCGTTGCTTCCCCAGCCGCTTCTGGTCCAGCGCGCGGGCGCTGGCCAGAAAGTCCGGGTACGGCAGGAAGGTCTGCATCCCGGTGCTCTACCCGCCGCCCCGGTCGACATGCCTGGTCGACAGACGTGGTCGGGATGATCCGGGCGGGGTCGCCCAGTGTGGTCGTGCTGGTTACGATCCGGGCATGGCTGAGCCGTGGCGGGACCGGGCGCGACGGGCGGTCGAGTGGAACTGGCGGCTACGCGCCGCCGGTGATCCGCGTCCGCACTACGTGATCTGCGGCCGGGACGCGCTCGCCTACTACGTGGCCCGCGCGATGGTCGAATCCGACCTTCCGGCCGGCGGCGTCCGGGTGACCGTCGTGGTGCCGGAGCGCTACCGACGCAACGGGCCGGACGTGGCCGGGCTGCGTGGGGTCCGCGTGGTCCGCTCGGAGCGTCTGGACGTGGCGACCTTCGAGGCCGCCGGGCTGGCCGGGGCGACCGGCCTGGCCCTGCTGCACCAGGACGACGTCGGCAACCTGCACGCCGCGCTCTGCGCCCAGGCCGTCGACCAGCGGGTGCGCCAGGTGCTGCGGATGTTCAACGGCACCCTCGCCGATGGCGTACGCAAGCTGCTCAAGGCGCCCGTCGAGGTGCTCTCCGACGCCGAGATGGCCGCGCCGGCGTTCGTGGCCGCCGCGCTCGGCGAGGTCGACCCCAGCTCCTTCCAGCATCGGGACAAGACGCTGCGGGTGGCGCGGCGGGCCGACGTCCGGCCGCAGGACGTGGTGTGCGCGCTGGCTCGCCCCGACTCGGAGCAGGGCATGGAGCTGCTGCCGGCCGAGCAGGCCGGCGCCGACCTGGTGCTCGCCGAGGCGACCGGGCAGCCGCCGGGCACCGAGGTCGCCGCCCGGCGGCTGGTCCGGGCGCGGCGGCGTCGCCGCCCGGTCGCGGTGCTGCTGCGGGCCGTACGCGGCTTCGCCACCCGCAAGATCGGCATCGCGGTGATGCTGGTGCTCGCGGTCATCGTGGTGCTCGGCGCGCTGATCTCCCGGGCCGAGGACGTCTCCCCGCTGGAGGCGCTCTACCTGACGCTGGTCACCACGCTCAGCGGCGCCGACCCGGACACCGGCAAGGCGGCCGACGCGCAGATCATGCAGGTGGTGCTCAACCTGGCCGGGCTGGCGCTGATCCCGCTGATCACCGCGGTCGTCGTGGACGGCATCGTCAACGCCCGGCTGGCCCTGCACACCGGCCGGCTGCAACCGGCCCGCGCCGGGCACGTGGTGGTGATCGGCCTGGGCAACGTCGGCACCCGGGTGATGGCACAGCTCCGCGAGTACGACGTCGAGGTGGTGGCGATCGACAAGGATCCGGAGCCGCGCGGCGCGACCCTGGCCCGCCAGTTGGAGGTGCCGCTGGTCGTCGGCGACGCCGCCCTGCCCGAGACCCTGACCGCCGCGTCGGTGGCCGACTGCCAGGCGCTGGTGGTGGCGTCCACCGACGACGTCGCCAACCTGGAGGCGGCCCTGGCCGCGCGCGACCTCCGGGACGACCTGCGGGTGGTGCTGCGGCTCTTCGACGGTGACTTCGCCGAACGGGTGGAGGAGACCTTCGCACTCGGGGTGTCCCGATCGGTCTCCTACCTGGCCGCACCGGCCTTCATCGGCGCGCTCACCGAACGCGCGGTGATCACCACGATCCCGGTCGACAGGCACGCGCTGCCGGTCGCCGAGGTGCCGGTCGCCGCCGGCTCCGAGCTGGACGGTCGGCCCCTGGACCTGGTCAACCGGGACGGGCAGGTCCGGCTGATCGCCCGGACCCCGGCCGGCGGCGCGAAGACGATCTGGTGGCGGGACCTCGACCCGCGACAGGTGATCTTCGCCGGTGACCGGCTCACCGTGGTCGCCCGCCGACGTGGCCTGGACTGGCTGACCACCCAGTGCGCCCCGCCCGCCCGCACCGGTCCGGTTCCCCGGCCGACCGGGCCTGCGCCCGGCGGCGAGCCGATCCCGCCGTCGGCGACGAGGTCGGTGCCGCGCCCGGCGGACCCCTCAGCGACTCCGCTGCCGCAGGCCGTACCCGGCGACGCCCGCGGCGAGCACGCCGAACCCGGTGAGGACGCTGCTGAGCGGCAGGTTGACCGCGAGCAGCAGGCAACCGACCAGCCCCAGGCCGGCGAGCACCTGCACCGGTAGCTTCCGCTCCCGATCCCGGCCCAGCGTGAGCGCCGCCGCGTTGGTGATCGCGTAGTAGACGAGCACCGTGCAGCTGGAGAAGCCGATCGCTTCGCGGACGTCACCGAGCAGCACCACCACGATCACCACGGCGGCGACGGCCAGCTCGGCGCGGTGCGGCACCTGGTGCACCGGGTGCACGGCGGCCAGCGCGCCGGGAAGGTCGCGGCGGCGGGCCATCGCGAGGGTGGTCCGGCCGATTCCGGCGACGAGGGACAGCAGCACCCCGACGACGGCGATCGTGGCCCCGGCGCGGACCACCCAGGCCAGGCCGGGCAGTCCGGCGGCGGTCACCACGTCGACCAGGGGCGCTGCCGAAGCGGCCAGCCGGTCGGCGCCGAGCACGCCGAGCGTGACCACGGCCAGCACCAGGTAGATCGCGAGCACCGCGCCGAGTGCCAGCGGCACCGCGCGGGGGATGGTCCGCTGCGGGTCGCGGACCTCCTCGCCGAGCGTGGCGATCCGCGCGTAGCCGGCGAAGGCGAAGAACAGCAGCCCGGCGGCGGTGAGCACACCCCGGGCGGAGCCGCCCGGGTCGCCGAGCCGGTCCAGGTGCACCGGCCCGCCCACCACGCCGACGACCGCGACCAGGGTCAGCACCACGAGCACCAGCCCGACGAGGGCCTTCGTGGCGGTGGCCGTCTTGCCGATGCCGTGCAGGTTCACAGCCGTCACCGCGAGCACCGCGCCGACCGCGACCAACCGCGCCTGCCCCGGCCACAGGTACGCCCCGATGGTCAACGCCATCGCCGCGCAGCTCGCCGTCTTGCCGACCACGAAACCCCAGCCGGCCACGAAGCCGGCCAACGGTCCGAGGCGTTCCCGGCCGTAGACGTAGGTGCCGCCGGATTCCGGGTAGCGGGCCGCCAGCCGGGCCGAGCTGGTCGCGTTGCAGAAGGCGACGAGGCCGGCCAGCACCAGCGCGGGCAGCAACCCGGAGCCGCCGGCCGCCGCCGCGGCCGGGCCGAAGACCACGAAGACGCCCGCGCCGAGCATCGAGCCCAACCCGATGACAACCGCATCGGGTACGCCGAGCCGCCGCGCCAGTTGATCCACGGACCGAAACCCTAGGGGTACGAGGTGAACGGCCGGTCCCATGTGCGTAGCCGGCCGGGGAGCGGCACATCGTCCCAGGGCACCCGGTGCAGCAGCCGGTCCAGGATCAGCCCCAGCAGCAGCCCGGCCACCGAGTCGGTCAGCCAGTGCCAGCCGAGATAGGTGGTGGTGGTGAGGACGACCAGCGGCGGCACGATGCGGATCACGGTGATCAGCCGGGGCGGCAGGTACCGGCCGAAGCTGCGAGCCAGCGGGGCGAGTAGCAGCGCGATGACCCCGTACCAGACGATCGCGTTGGCGACGTGCCCGGACGGGTAGGACTGGGCGAATCGCACCGGCAGATCGTCGTGGAACAGCGGCAGGGTCTGCTCGGGCGGCAGGAACGGTTCCTTGACGCTGGCGCTCGGTGCGGCGCGCGCGGTCCACACCTTGAACGGGCCGATGGTCAGATAGGTCAGCACGAACGCGACCACCGGCGGCAGGATCGGCCGCACCGAGCGGAGCCGGACGGCCAGCAGCACGCCCAGCCCCGCGGCGATGAGAGTCAGCGGGGTGCCCTGGCCGAGCAGGTTCAGCACCCGGGCCACCCAGTAGGCGACGGTCGGTCGGTGCGCGTCGGCCCAGTCGGCGACGGCCCGGTCCAGCCCGAAGAGCTGGTGGCCGACGAGGGCGACGGTCAACCCGACCAGCCCGGCCAGCAGCAGGGCGTCGAACCACCAACCGGCCGGGCGGACGGGCCGTAGCCGCAGGTCACGTCGTACCGCCGTGGGTTTGAGCACGCGACCACGCTACCGGGCCGACGCGAGGCCGGGGTGTTCGGCGCTGTGGGCCCAGCCACGATGTGAGGCGGATGCGGGGGGCGACCCGTCATGCTTGTGCCCGTGCGGATCACGTCTGCCCTCGTGGACCCGGCGCTGCTCGACCTGCCCTGGTCGACACCGCTGGAAGAGTGGCCTGCCCAGCACCTGGTGGCCCTCCCCCAGGGCATCTCCCGACACATCGTCCGCTTTGTCCGCCTGGGCGACTACGTCTACGCGTTCAAGGAGACCCGCGAGCGGATCGCCGAGCGGGAGTACGACCTGCTCCGGGCCCTGGAGCGCATCGACTTCCCGTCGGTCGAGGCGGTGGCGGTGGTCGCCGACCGGCAGACCGAGGACGGCGAGCCCCTCGAATCGGTGCTGATCACCCGGCACCTGCAGTTCTCGCTGCCGTACCGGGCGCTCTTCTCGCACACCCTGCGCCCGGAGACGATGAGCCGGCTGCTCGACGCGCTCGCCGCCCTGATCGTGCGGATGCACCTGACCGGCTTCTTCTGGGGCGACTGCTCGCTGTCCAACACGCTGTTCCGCCGCGACGCGGGCGCCTTCGCCGCCTACCTGGTTGACGCGGAGACGGGCGCCCTGCACACCTCGCTCTCCAACGGGCAGCGCGGCGAGGACCTGGAGATCGCCCGGGTGAACATCTTCGGCGAGGCGCTGGACCTGCAAGCCGCTGGCCTGCTGCACGAGTCCATCGACCCGGAGGTGGTCTGCGAGGAGGTCGTGCAGCGCTACGAGCGGCTCTGGCACGAGATCACCTACGAGCAGGCGGTCGAGCGGGAGGCCCGGCACGACATCGAGGGCCGCATCCGCCGGCTCAACGAGTTGGGCTTCGACGTGGCCGAGGTCGCCATGTCGACCATCGACGACGGGCGCTACCTGGTGCGACCGAAGGTGGTCGACGCCGGCTACCACACCCGGCGGCTGCTGCGGCTGACCGGTCTGGACGCCGAGGAGAACCAGGCCCGCAAGCTGCTCAACGACCTGGACGCGTACCGGGCGGAGAGCGACCTGACCGACGAGCAGCAGGCGGCGCACCGCTGGCTCACCGAGGTCTTCGAGCCGGTGGTCCGGGCCGTGCCCGCGAACCTGCGCCGCAAGCTGGAGCCGCAGGAGCTGTTCGCCCAGATCATCGAGCACAAGTGGCTGCTCTCCGAGCAGGCCGGCCGGGACGTCGGGATGGCACCCGCCGTGCAGTCGTACCTGGCCGACGTGCTGGTGCACCGCCCCGACGAGCAGGCCGTGCTCGGCGTCGACGTCCCCGCCCTGGGCTGACCCGGCCTCCGCTCGGCGGCGACCGCCGTGCCTGCCGCCGCCCGTCGCCGCCGTCCGGTGCCGCCCGCCGCCGCCCGCCGGCCTCGGCGCTTCACTCCACCCAGGAGCCGCCGCGCAGCACCCGCACCACGTTGAGGTCGTCGTCGAGCACGACGAGGTCGGCGCGGAGGCCGACCTGGAGGGCGCCGACCCGGTCGCCCAGGCCGATGGCGCGGGCCGGGGTGGTGGCCACCATCCGGGCGGCGTCGGCCATCGGGATCCCGGCGTGCACCGCGTGCCGCAGCGCCGCGTCCATGGTCAGCGTGCTGCCGGCGATCGCGCCGTCGCGGGCGAGCCGGGCCACCCCGTCGGTCACCGTGACGGCCTGACCGCCCAACTCGTACTCACCGTCGGCCATCCCGGCGGCGGCCATGGCGTCGGTGATCAGCGCGACGCGGTCCGGGCCGGCGGTCGCGGTGGTGAAGGTCAGTATGCCGTCGTGCAGGTGCACCCCGTCGGCGACCAGTTCGCAGATCACGGTCGGCGCGTCGAGCAGGGCCACCACCGGGCCGGGCTCGCGGTGGTGCACGGGCCGCATGCCGTTGAACAGGTGCGTACCCACGCTCGCGCCGGCCGCGATGGCGGCGCGGGTCTGCTCGTAGGTGGCGTCGGTGTGGCCCACGGCCGCTACCACGCGGTGGGTGGTGAGCAGCTTGATCGCCTCCAGCGCGCCGTCGCGTTCCGGGGCGAGGGTGACCATCCGGATCGCGCCTCGACCCAGCTCGATCAGCTCGGTCAGCTCGTCCGTGGACGGGTCGCGCAGATACTCCGGGTTCTGCGCGCCGCAACGGGCCGCGGAGAGGTAGGGGCCCTCGAAGTGGACGCCCGCCAGTACCCCCTCGTCGACCAGCGGCGCGAACGCCTCGGTGGCCGAGCGCATCACCGGAAAGGGCGCGCTGACCAGGCTGGCCAGCAGCGTGGTGGTGCCGTGCGCCAGGTGGAAGCCGGCCGCCGCGCGCGCCTGCTCGGCGTCCCCGGTGGTGAAGGTGTGCCCGCCGCCGCCGTGGGTGTGCATGTCGACGAAGCCCGGCAGGATCCAGTGCCCGTCGCGGACCGACGGATACTCGGCCACGGCCGTGATCCGGTCGCCGTCC
>NZ_JBFAPG010000194.1:0-10538 GCF_040675595.1 Micromonospora sp. NPDC049580 | reverse complement strand
CCCTCTTGGGGTGAACCGCCGTCACCCGTGCGAGCGGCACGGTCGGCAGGCGAGCCGGCGAGCGTACGGGGGGTGGGCCGTGAGCAGGGTGGATGTCGACGACGACGAGTGGATCCAGCGCGAGGTCCTGGCCGAGCTGGCCTGGGATCCGCGGCTGCGACCGAACGAGATCGGGGTGGCCGTCGACCAGGGAGTGGTCACCCTGACCGGTTTCGTGGACGGCGCGGCCCGTGCGTGGGCGGCGACCCGCTGCGCCCAACGGGTGCGGGGGGTACGCGTGGTGGCCGACGAGATCGAGGTACGCCTGCCGGGGACACCGGGGCGTACCGACGGCGATATCGCCCTCGCCGCGGCCCGGGCCCTGGAGTGGGACAGTTTCGTGCCCGCCGAACGGCTGGACGTCACCGTCGCCAACGGCTGGTTGATGCTGCGCGGCGAGGTCGAGTTCGGGTGGCAGCGCCGGGCCGCCGAGGGGGAGCTGCGCCGGCTGGACGGGGTACGGGGAATCACCAACCTGGTCGAGGTGCGGCCGTCCGCGCCACCGGCCGGCGAGCGGCTGCGGCAGGACGTCCGACGTGCCCTGGCGCGCACGCTCGGCGCCGAGCGGGTGACGGTGGAGGTGGACGGCGACACGCTGGTCCTCGCCGGGGTGGTCCGCTCGTGGTGGGAACGGGACCAGGTGGATCGGGTGGCGTGGTCGGCGCCGGGCGTACGAGCCGTGCACGACCAACTCCTGGTCGGCGGGTAGGCGTCCGTCTTGTCCGGTTTACCGGAGGCCGGGTGGGGAAACCGCCGCGGACCATGCCGACCGACGGCGATACCCGATCGGGGATCAACGGGGAGGACTCGTGGCCGTGAACCACCCGCCCGCCGACCGCTCGCCGCAGCGGTCGTTGCGCATAGCGATGGTGGTCCCGCCATGGCTGTCCGTGCCGCCGCCCGGTTACGGCGGCCTGGAGCAGGTGGTGGCCTGCCTGGTGGACGAGTTGTCCGCGCACGGCCACGCGGTGACGCTGTTCGGTGCCGGCGAGCAGCACGGCACCGACGCCAGCGGCTTCGTCTCCACCGTCGCCGAGGTCCAGTACGAGCGGCTCGGCGAGTCGCTGCCGGAGCTTGCGCACCTGGCCCGGGTGAACCGCATGATCACGCCGGCCGACTTCGACGTGATCCACGACCACACCACGATCGGCCCGCTCGTGGCCGGCCGCCGGTCCGTGCCGACGGTGGCGACGGTGCACGGCAACCCGGTGGGGGAGTACGGCGACGTGCTCGGCGAGGCCGGCGAGGACGTCGCCCTGGTGGCCATCTCGCACGCGCAGCGCCGACTCAACCCGAGCCTGCCCTGGGCCGGCACCGTGCACAACGCACTGGACCTGCGTGGCTTCCCGCGCAAGACCGCGCCCGGCCCAGGGCCGGTGCTGTGGTTGGCCCGGTTCAGCCCGGACAAGGGCCCGGACATCGCCATCCGCGCCTGCCGGGAGGCCGGCCTGCCGCTGCTGCTGGCCGGCAAGTGCAACGAGCCGGCTGAGCGGCGCTACTTCGAGCAGGTCGTCGCGCCGCTGGTCGACGAGGACGTGTCCGTCGTGCTCAACGCCGACCGCGCCGAGACCCTGCGGATGCTCGTCGACGCCCGTTGCCTGATCATGCCGATCCAGTGGGAGGAGCCGTTCGGCATGGTGATGGTGGAGGCGATGGCGACGGGTACGCCGGTGGTCGCGCTCGACCGGGGCGCGGTGCCCGAACTGGTTCGACCCGGGATCACCGGGCTGGTCTGTCGGCAGCCCGCCGAGCTGCCCGCCGCGCTGCTGGCCGTTCGGGAGCTGGACCCGCTGGACTGTGTGGCGCACGTCGCCGAGAACTTCTCGGTCGAGCGGATGGCGTACGGCTATGAGGACGTCTACCGGCGCTTCGCCCTCGGGCGGCCCGCTGCCCGCGAGACGGCCCCCGTCGCGGTCCGTTGACGGTGTCGCCCCGGTTCAGACCCGGGCCGCGCCCAGCTCGGCGATGGCGGCGTCCAGCCGCTGCGCGTACGCCGGGCTGATCGCCCCCTCGCCCAGCCGGACCGTGACCTTCTCGCGCAGCCGGGCCACCGGTCGGGCCAGCTCGTCCCGGCCGGAGCCGGCGGCGGCCAGCAGGTTGCGCAGCTCGTTGCGCAGGTCGAGGCCGACATCGTCGCGGATCTCCCCGTCGCGTAGGCCGGCGTCGATCAGCCCGTCGACACGGTTGGCGGCCTCCACGAGGGTGCCCGGCTCGCCGGTGGGCGCGCGGGTGGCCGGTGGCGACGACGGTGCCGGGGTCGGCCGGGACGGCTCGGTGGCCGGCGGGTCGGTCGGCGGGTCGGGCGGCACGGGCGTCGCCGGGCCGGCCGACGGCTGGGCCCGGCGATCCGGATGCCGGTCGGGCAGCAGTGCCGCACCGGCCAGCGCCACACCGACGGCCAGCACCACCGGGATCAGGAGCAGCAGCGCCACCCGCCGGCGGGACCGGCCGGGCCCCGCACCGGACAGCGCCGTCACCTCGTCCGCCAGCGGTGCCGTCGCGTCGCCCGCGTGCGCCGTCCCCGCGGCGCTCAGCGGCGGGGTCGTCGTCGACGGCGGCAGGGCCAGGGTGGGCACCCGGATCGTGGCGGTCGGTGGGTCGGGCGGCGGGAGGTGGCCGCGCAGCTCGGTGGCGAGCTGCCGGGCCGTCGGCCGGTCCGCCGGGTCCCGGGAGAGGCTCCGCAGGCAGATCCGGGCCACCGCCGCGGGCAGCTCCGGCACGTCGGCCAGGGTCGGCGCCGGGCCGCCGGCCAGCGCGGCGCTGAGCTGCTCCCAGGTGTCCGCCGGGTAGGGCACCCGGCCGGTCAACGCCTCGTGCAGCAGCACGCCGAGCGAGTAGACGTCGGTGGCCGGCTGGGCGGGTGCGCCGTGGAGCCGTTCGGGGGCCACGTACGCCGGGGTGCCGAAGGTGCCGCCGTCCTCGTCCTCGTCCGGGGCGCCGATCCGGGTGGCGATGCCGAAGTCGAGGACCTTCACCCCCATCGCCGTCATCATGACGTTGGCCGGGGTGATGTCGCGGTGCACGATGCCCAGCCGGTGCGCGGCGGCCAGCGCGTCCGCGACCTGTGCGCCCAGCTCGACCGCCTCCGGCCACGGCAGCGGGCCCTCGGTGAGCCGCAGCTCCAGCTCCTCGCCGCTGAGCAGCTCCATCACCACGAACGAGGTGATGGTCCCGTCCGGGTCGACCGTCTCGCCGTAGTCGTGCACCGCCGTCACGTGCGGGTGCACCAACTGGGCGGCGGCGCGCGCCTCCTCCCGCACCATGTCGCGGAACCGCGCGTCGGCGGCGAGTGACGGCGCGAGCACCTTGAGCGCCACGACGCGGTCGAGCACCTCGTCCCGCGCCCGCCAGATCACCGACATGCCGCCGGAGCCGATCTGGTCGATGAGTCGGTACCTGCGGGCCAGCAATCGGCCCGGATGCAGCGCTGCCTTCACGGATCGCACCTGCCCTCGGGGGTGGGAGCCGTATCAGGTTGCGCGAATGTGTCCTGCCTGTCAACGGCCGATGTGCCCGATGGTGGCGGACGGCGGGCGGGGTGCGCCCACCGCCCGGTGGGCGGCGGCCGACTGGTGGCGGCGGGCGCGTGCCAGGATGAGGACATGGCGGGGGGACCGGTGGCGTTCGTTCTCGGTGGCGGAGGGGTGCTCGGCGCCGTCGAGGTGGGCATGTTGCGGGCCCTGTTCCGCGCTGGCATCCAACCCGACATGGTGCTCGGCACCTCGATCGGCGCGGTCAACGGCGCGCTGGTCGCCGCCGACCCGTCCGAGGCGGTGACCGACCGGCTGGTGCGGCTCTGGGCCTCACCCGAGGCCAGCGAGGTGTACGGCGACTCGGTCGCCCGGCAACTGCGCCGCTTCGCCGCCCGCACCCACCTGCACTCGCCCCGGCCGCTGCGCCGGCTGCTGGAATCCGAACTGGGCGCCGACACCACCTTCGCCGACCTGCGGGTGCCGTTCCGCTGCTGCGCCGCGCACATCGAGCGGGCCGCCGAGCACTGGTTCTCCAGCGGCCCGGTGGTGCCGGCCGTGCTGGCGTCGGCCTCGGTGCCGGGCCTGCTCCCGCCCACCGAGATCGACGGCGCGCACTACGTCGACGGCGGCATCGTCAACTCCATCCCGATCGGCGAGGCGGTGGCCGCGGGCGCCGGCCAGATCTTCGTCCTCCAGGTGGGCCGGATCGAACGGGAGCTGACGCCACCCCGGCGACCGTGGGAGATCGCCCAGGTCGCGTTCGAGATATCCCGCCGGCACCGCTTCTTCCGCGAGATGGCCGCGCTGCCCGAGGGGGTGGAGGTGCACGTCCTGCCGACCGGTGGGTTGAACCCACGCGACGACACGCCGTGGGCCTATCGGGACATCGCGGCGGTGGGACGGCGGATCAGCCGGGCGTACACCGCTTCGCGCCGCTACCTCGCCACCCACGTGGAGCGCTGATGCCGCTGCCCCCCAGGTGGCTGCGGCGGCTGCTGATCGCCCCCGGCGTGGTGCTGCTCGCGATCGCCGTGGTGACCACGCTGCCGGTCTGGGCGCTGCTCGCGGCGGCCGTCTCGCCGCTGGTCCCGGGCCGGCTACGCCCCCTGCGTCTGCTCTGGATCGGCTGCGTCTACCTGGTCTGGGACGCTGCCGCGCTGCTCGCGCTGTTCGTCCTGTGGCTGGCGTCCGGGTTCGGCTGGCGCAGCCGGTCCCCGGCCTTCCAACGCGCGCACTACGTGCTGGCCGGCTGGTTCCTGCGGGTGCTGTTCTGGCAGGCCCGCTGGTCGCTGCGGCTGCACATCGACGTGGTCGGCACGGACCCGGACACCGCGCTGCCCGGTCGGCCCGAGCTGGTGCTCTGCCGGCACGCCGGGCCGGGTGACTCGTTCATCCTGATCCACGGTCTGGTCAACTGGTTCAACCGGGAGCCACGGATCGTGCTCAAGGACAGTCTCCAGTGGGATCCGGCGATCGACGTGCTGCTCAACCGCCTGCCCAACCGGTTCATCGCGCCCACACCGGAGCGCGGCGAGGAGACGGTACGCCAGGTCGGGCACCTCGCCACCGGCCTGGACGACAACGACGCCTTCGTGATCTTTCCGGAGGGCGGCAACTTCACCCCCAAGCGCCGACTGCGGGCCATCGCCCGGCTGCGGTCCCTCGGCCTGGAACGGATGGCGCAGCGCGCCGAACGGATGCGCCACGTGCTCGCCCCGCAGCCCGGTGGGGTGCTCGCCGCGTTGGACGCCGCCCCGGACGCCGGGGTCATCTTCGTCGCCCACACCGGACTCGACCGGATGCGCACCGTCGCCGACGTGTGGCGGGAGCTGCCCATGGACAAGCGGATCGTGATGCGGTTCTGGTCGGTGCCCCCGGAGGAGGTGCCGACCGGCCGGCAGCAGCGCATCGACTGGCTCTTCGACTGGTGGGCGCAGATTGACACGTGGATCGCGGCCAATCGGGACAGCGCCGCGTAGGGTGCGCTCGTGGACCAGATCTGCGTGGTGACGACGGTGGTGGATGCGCGTTCGGTTGCGGACGTGCTGGCGGCCGCGGCCGTCGCCGGGCGGCTCGCCGCCTGTGCCCAGGTCGGCGGTCAGGTGGACAGCACCTACTGGTGGCGCTCCGGGGTGGAGACGAGCACCGAGTGGTCCGTGCAGTTCAAGACCGCGCCGGATCGGTTGGCCGCGCTGGTGGACCAGATCCGGGCCAGCCACCCGTACGAGGTCCCGGAGATCCTGGTGTCGCGGGTGGACAGTGGTGATCCCGGGTACGCGGCCTGGGTGCACGACCACACCCGACCCTAGGTACGCGCACTCTGGGCCGTCCGCCGTCGGTTTTCGATGATGACCGGGTGGACGACACCCGCTATCCCTGCCCCGCCTGCGGCGCCCCGGCCGACCTGACCGCCGGTTGCGCCGGCTGCCGCCGCCCGCCGGACCCGGTCGCGGCCGAGGTGGTCCGACTGGGGCGGGAGGTGGATCGGCTCGGTCCGGAGGTGGAGCGGGCCCGCCGGACGTACACCGAGTTGGCTGGTCTGTTGGCGGCCACCTCGCGGCGGCGGGCCGAGCTGGCGGCGGTCGTCCGCGCGGGGCTGGCGGCGGGGGCGCCGGTCGTCGGGCCGGCGCCGGTCGTCGCGTCGGCGTCGCCCGGTGGCGCGGGGGAGCACGCGCGGCCCGGCGCGGCGGAGACCTCGACCCGGACGGTCCAGGGGTTGCTGTTCGTCCTCGGTGGACTTCTGCTCGGCACCGCGGCCGTGGTCTTCACGGCGGTGGCCTGGGCGTCCGTGGGGGTCGGTGGCCGGGCGCTGATCCTGGCGGCGGTCACGGCGCTCGTCCTGGCCGGCCCGCTGCTGGCGGTCCGCCGGGGGTTGCGGGGTACGGCGGAGACGTTCGCCGCGGTGGGGCTGCTGCTGGTGTTGCTGGACGGGTACGCCGCCTGGTCGGTGGACCTGGGTCACGTGGCCGGGTGGCCGGGCACCCGGTACGCCGCGCTGGTCGGGGGGGCCAGCGCGGCGGTCTTCGTGGCGTACGGCCGGTTGAGCGGGTTGACCGGGCCCTGGTTCGCCGGCCTCGTGGTCGCGCAACCGGTGCTGCCGTTGCTCGCGGCGCAGGCCGAGCCCGGCGCGGACGGCTGGGTGCTGGTGCTGCTCGGGGTGGCCGTGCTGAATCTGGCGGTGCTGGTCGCGCTGCGCGATGGGGACGACGCACGCCGGCTCGCCGGTCGGGTGCTCGCCGGGCTGGGTCACGTCGGCGCGCTGGTCGGCGCGGGCGCGTGTGCGTTGGTGCCGTTGGTGCTGGGGCGGTCGGCGGGGTCGCCGTTGCTGGCCGGCGTGCCGATGCTGCTGGTCGCGGTGACCGGGCTCGTCGCGGCGTTGCTGGTCGGCGGCACGGCGTCGCGGGCGGTGGCCGCCGGCCTGCTGATGCCGGTGCTCGCCGCCGCGCTGCTGCGCCCGGTGGGTGAGCTGCGGCCGTCGTTGCTGCTGCTCGCGGCGGCGACGGTCGCGCTCGTCCTGGCCGGGGCGGTACGGCTGTTGCCGACCGGCTGGCGTCCCGGGCCGCGCGCCGGCGCGCTGCTGGTCGCGGCCGGTGCGGCGCAGGTCGCCGTGGCGATCGCCGGTGTGTTGGCGGTGGCCGCCGCCGCCCGGTCGCTGCCGCCCTGGCACGGGGCCGGGTGGGGGCCGGATCTGAGCTGGGGTTGGCAGGTGGCGCCCGCCGTGGCGCTGGCGCTGGGCGCGGCCGCGTCGTTGCTGCCCCGCCGCGGGTGGGCGGGGCTGGCCACGGCCGGCGCGGTGGTGGTGCTGCTCGCCGTGCCCATCGGCTGGACAGCGTCGTGGGCGACGGTGGTGGCCGTGGACCTGGCCGGCGGGGTAGCCCTGGTGCTCGCCGTACTGGCCCGCCCGACGACCCGACCGGCCACCCTGCTCGGCTGGGCGTCCGGCGGCGCCGTTCTGATCGGGCACGCGCTGCTGGTGGCCCTGGCCGATCCGCTCGGCGTCGTGGTGGTGCTGGGCATCAGCACCGTGCTCGGGGTGGCGCTGGCGGTGCGGACGGCCGACGGGCCGTACCGATGGGTGGCGGGTGTCGGTCTGCTGGCCGCGCACCTGGCGCTGCCCGCCATCGCCGCGGTGGCGCTCTTCGCGGCCGGCGCGCAGCCCTGGTGGCAGGCCCGGGCCGCGCTGATCGCCGCCGGGCTGTCGCTGGTCGCGACGCTCGCGGTGCGTCGCCACCGGGTCGACCTGATCGAGTACGCGGTGCCGGGCGCCGTGGTCGCGGTGCTCGCGGCCGGGGTCGCGCCACTGGTGGCGGCAGGGAACGAACCCGTGACGCTGTACGCCGCGCTGGCGGCGCTGGGCGTCGCGCTCGTCGCCCGCTGGGGCCTGCCGGCGCTCGGCGACGAGCGGGACGGTCTCGCAAAGCAGACGGCTGTCGGGGGGCCGTCGGCGATCGGGGGTCTGCTGAGGGCGTCGGGTGCCGTGCTGGCGGGGGTCGCGGTGCTGGCCGCGCTGCCGACGATCCTCATCGCGCTGGTCTTTCCGTACGGCATCTGGGAACCGGTCTGGTCCGGGGCGCCGACCGCGACCGCCGATCGGGGGCTGTTCCCCACCGGGCTGGCGCTTGTCGGGTTGGCGGTGGCCGCGGCGCTGGCCGGTCGGCGGGTGCGCCCAGCGCTGCTGGCCGGCCTGCCGTTCGCCGCCGCCGCGCTGCCGGTGCTGCTCGTCGCGATCGGTGTGCCCTGGCCGGTGCTGCCGGCCGCCACCCTGCTCGTCGGGGTGTCCACGCTGCTGCTCGCCGCCCTGGTGGCGCCCCGTCCGGGGCTCGCGTCGATCGCCGTGCCCGTGGGAGCGGTGTTGGCCGCGGCGGGCGTGGCGGTGCTCCTGGCCACCAGGTCCGGCACGCTCGCGGCCGAGGGCACGCTTCTGGTGACGGCGGTGGTCGTCGCCGTCGGAGCGCGGATGGTCGAGGTGCGCGTCGTCGGAAGCGTCGCCGCCGTGGGAGCGGCGTGCGCGCTGGCGGTGACAGCTCCGCTCGCCAACGGGCTGGGGTTGCGGGCGGCGGCGTACCCGCTGCTGGGGGTGGCCGTGCTGGTCCTCGCCGCCGCGGCCACGTCCAGCCGGCGGCGGGCGCCGGTCGGGCGCGTGCTGGATGCCGCCGCGCAGGCGGTGGCGGGGGTGGCTGCGGCGCTCACCGTCGAGGTGGCGCAGCAGCTCGCGACCGTCTGCGTGCTGTGGGGTGCGGCCGTCGCGCTGCGGCTGCTGCGCCGGGGGGAGCCGGCCGGTCGACGGTGGCGGTTCGCCGCCATCGCCGCGGGCAGCGAGTTGCTCGGTGCGTGGGTGCTGCTCGCCGCCGGCGGGGTGACCGTGCTGGAGGCGTACACCCTGCCGGCCGCGGGGCTCGCCCTCGGCGCGGGCCTGCTGGCGTTGCGTACCCGGCCGGGGCTGACGAGTTGGCCGGCGCTCGGCCCGGGGCTGGTCGCGGCGCTGCTGCCGAGCCTGGTGTCGGTAATGGCCGGGCCGGATCCGCAGCCGTGGCGACGGTTGCTGCTCGGCGCGGCGGCGCTGGGCGCGGTGCTGGCCGGCGCCAGCCGCCGCTGGCAGGCCCCGGTGTTGCTCGGCGGTGCGGTGCTGGCCGTCCTGGCGCTGCACGAGATCGCCCGTGGCTGGGACCTGCTGCCCCGGTGGATCTACCTGGGCGCCGGCGGGCTGGCGCTGATCGGGCTGGCCGCCAGCTACGAGCGGCGGCGTCGTGACCTGGCCCGACTGCGCGCCGCAGTGGCCCGGCTGGGCTGAACGCAAGGCCGGGGGTAGGGCCCGCCCTACCCCCCATCCGGGGGTTGTCAGGGTTACTCACCGCAACCGATGCGGGGAGACTGACATTGACCCCGAACCATCCTGGTTCGGGCGCAAGCGGAACAGGAGCACCAATGGCGCTCGGAGCGGTGGCGGAACCGCCGGTACGACGGCGGGGTAGTGATTACGCACAGTTGTCCCGACGGATCAGTCAGGCCGGCCTGCTGGAGCGGCGACCTGCCTCTTACGTTGCCCGCCTCGTGCTCACCCTCGGCGCCTTCGTGGCCGGTTGGGTCGCCGTGTTCCTGGTCGGCGACTCCTGGTGGCAGGTGGCGCTCGCGGCCGTGATGGCGGTGGCCACCACCCAGGTCGCGTTCCTCGGTCACGACGCCGGGCACCGCCAGATGTTCCGTCGACGCGGTCCCAGCCAGGTCGTCGGGCTGGTCGCCGGCAACGCGGCGGTGGGGATCAGCTACGGCTGGTGGGTCGACAAGCACAACCGGCACCACGCCAACCCGAACCACGAGGACGAGGACCCGGACGTCGGCGCGGGCGCCCTGGCGTGGACTCCCGAACAGGCGCTGGAGACCCGGGGCGCACACCGCTGGATGGCCAGCCGGCAGGCGTACCTCTTCTTTCCGCTGCTCTTCCTTGAGGGTCTGAGCCTGCACGTGGCGAGCATCCGGGCGATCATCGGCCGCGAGCAGAGTGGCCGGTACGCGACCCCGATGCGGCACCGCGCGGTCGAGGCGGGGCTCCTCCTCGCGCACACCGCCGGCTACGTGGCGCTGCTGCTGGCGGTCATGTCGCCGGGCAAGGCGCTGCTCTTCGCCGCCGTGCACCAGGGGCTGTGGGGCCTCTACATGGGCTGCGCGTTCGCGCCGAACCACAAGGGCATGCCGATGCCGACCGCCGAGGACGAGCTGGACTTCCTGCGCAAGCAGGTGCTGACCTCCCGCAACGTGCGGGGCAGCCGGCTGGTCGACACCGCGCTGGGCGGGCTCAACTACCAGATCGAGCACCACCTGTTCCCGAACATGCCCCGGGCGAACCTGCGCCGGGCGCAGCCGATCGTCCGCGCCTACTGCGTCGAGCAGGGCATCCCGTACGCGGAGACCGGGCTGATCGAGTCGTACCGGCAGGCGCTCGGCCACCTGCACGAGGTGGGCCGGCCGCTGCGCGGCTGAACAGAGCGGCTGACGTGAGATCGACAGGCGGGGCGGCATCGGGTGATG
>NZ_JBFAPG010000193.1:0-10539 GCF_040675595.1 Micromonospora sp. NPDC049580 | reverse complement strand
GTCCGTGCCGGTCACGCCCCGTCGTTCAGCTACCGGGGCGTCGGTGACACGCCCCTGACGAAGGGCCACGGGTACGCCCCGAACAGGTCGGTGCACGCCGTGAGCAGACCCTGCCGGGCGTCGGCCACGCGCTGGTTGGCCGGCCCCTTGTCGACGGCAGGGTCGTCCGCCACCCACAGGTCGCCGGCTTCCTTGGCGGCTGGTCCCAGCTTCTTCCCGGCCTCGCGGACACCGGGGTCGGTCGACCCGATGGCGAGCATCGCGGTGCTCATGTCCTCGACGGGTGGGTTGTTCTTCTCGATGCTGAAGGCCACGCGACTGCACGCGGAGGCCGCGGACTTGTCCGAGGGCGCGGTGGAGCGGGGAGCGGGGTCGGGCGTATCGGCGGGCGAGCAGCCCGCCAGCAGGAGGGAGGCGACGACGAGGGTACGGATCACCGCGGGATCTTAGCGATCTTGCGGCAGCTGCCACGAGTGGATTCAGTCGTCGGCGACGGCCACCGGCTCGGTGCCGATGCAGCGGACCTTTAGCTCGTGCCGACCGGCCGAGCCCTCGAAGGTGACCTCGACGTCGTCGTCCGGACCCCGGTCCACCTCGTGCACCCGGTAGCCCTGCGCCGGCGCCCACGACACGAGGCGTACCCCATCGGGGCCGCACTCGGCCACGGCCGTGCCACCGTCGGTGGCGAAGCTGCGGCGGACCCCGGCGCTGGCGGACGGCGCGGGCGTCGTCGGCCCGCCCGCTGTCGCGCCGACGGTGCCACCCGGCGCGGGCTCGGGCGAGGCGAGCGCCCGCTCGATCTCCGCCTCGCTGCGCACCCCGCCCGGCGTACCGGTCAGGCTCTCACCCACCAGCCGGATCGCGCCCAACCCGATCAGGGTCGCCACGGCGACCGTGGCCACCCATCCGGCGGCGACGAGGACGGAACGACGGCTCATGCCACCGACTATCCCCGATCGGAGGTTGTCGTCGGCACATCCGGAGGCTAAGGCACGGTTAACGCGCGTCTCGCCGGCAGCGGCAGCGGCTAGCCTGCCTGCTGTGGCCCGCCTGCTGCTCATCGAGGACGACCTGACGATCCGTACGCCGCTGATCCGAGCATTGCGGGAACGCGGCCACGCGGTCGCCGCGGCCTCGACCGCGATGGCCGGGCTGCGCGACGTGCTGGAGGACCGACCGGACCTGGTCGTCCTCGACCTGGGCCTGCCCGACCTGGACGGACGCGAGCTGCTGCGGATGCTGCGCGCGGTCAGCTCGGTGCCGGTCATCGTCGCCACCGCCCGCGACGACGAGACCGAGATCGTCCGGGTCCTCGACGCGGGCGCCGACGACTACGTGGTCAAGCCGTTCACCGCCGCGCAGCTCGACGCCCGCGCCCGAGCGGTGCTGCGGCGGGGCCCGGCCAGCGCCGACGCGCGGGAGGTGTCCCTCGTGGTGGGCGGGCTGCGCGTCGACCCCCGGTCCCGGCAGGTCACCCTGGACGGCACGCTGGTGGAGCTGACGCCGCGCGAGTTCGACCTGCTGCACCACCTGGCCGGTCGGCCCGGCCAGGTGGTCACCAAACGCGAGCTGCTCACCGAGGTCTGGCAGATCCCGTACGGCGGCGCGGACAAGACGGTCGACGTGCACCTGTCCTGGCTGCGCCGCAAGCTGGGGGAGAGCGCCCAGCAGCCCCGCTACCTGCACACCGTGCGCGGCGTCGGGGTACGACTGGAGGCGCCGTGAGGGCACGGCTCGCGCTGCTGGTCGCGGCGGTCAGCGTGCTCACGCTCGTCGCCTTCCTGGTGCCGCTGGCGCTGCTGGTTCGCACCGTCGCCCAGGACCGGGCCACCGTGCGGGCCACCGCCGACGCGCAGAGCCTCGTGCCGGTGGTCGGCACCGCGGACGCGCCGACCATCCGGCTCACCGTCGAGCAGCTCGCCGCGGAGTCCGGTCGACAGGTGAGCGTCTTCCTGCCCGACGGCACGGTGCTCGGCGCCCAGGCGCCCCGTACGCCAGCGGTGGCCCTTGCGGCGCGTGGCCAGAGCCTCACCGGGGAGTCGGCGGCCGGCCGGGAGGTGGTCATCGCCGTGCAGGGCCGGGCGGACGGCACCGGCGTGATCCGGATCGTGGTGCCGCGGCAGGAGTTGACCGCCGGGGTGACCCGGGCCTGGCTGGTGCTGGCGCTGCTGGGTGTGGTGCTGGTGCTGATCGGGTTGGCGGTCGCCGACCGGCTGGCGCGCACGCTGGTGCGGCCGATCAGCGAACTCTCCGCGGTGTCGCACCGGCTGGCGAACGCCGAACTGGACGCCCGGGTCACGCCCGCCGGCCCGGCGGAGCTGCGCGAGGTGGCCGGTGCTCTCAACCACCTGGCCGGCCGGATCCAGGTTCTCCTGTTGCAGGAGCGCGAGCAGGTCGCCGACCTGTCGCACCGACTGCGGACGCCATTGACGGCGCTGCGGCTGGAGGCGGAGTCGCTGCGCGACCCGGACGACGCGGCCCGGATCGCCACCGCCGCCGACGGGCTCGAACGGGCGGTCACCGGTCTGATCCAGCAGGCCCGCTGGCGTCGCGCGCCGACGCCGGGGACGGCCGCGTCGGATGCCGCCGCGATCGTCGCGGACCGGGTGGCGTTCTGGTCGGTGCTGGCCGAGGACACCGGTCGGGCCGTGCACCTCGACCTGGCCCCCGGCCCGCTCACCGTCGGGGTGCCCGCCGACGACCTGACGGCCGCCGTGGACGCCCTGCTCGGCAACGTCTTCGCGCACACAGCCGACGGCACACCGTTCACCGTCCGGCTCGCGCGCGACGACGGGGAGGTGCTGCTCACCGTCGCCGACGAAGGACCGGGCATGCCGGCGGGGGCGGTCCGACGGGGTGCCAGCGCCGCCGGGTCGACCGGACTCGGCCTGGACATCGCCCGCCGCGCCGCGCAGGCCGGCGGCGGTCGGCTGGAGCTGCGGTCCGGTCCGCAGGGCGGGGCGCAGGTGCTGCTGCGGCTCGGTCCGTCGACGTCGCGGCGAGAGGCATAGCCGCTGCGGTGCCGGGTAGCTGCCACCCATGGCGCGGTATACGAAACCCGAGCTCAGAGAGCAGATCAAGGAAGAGATCAAGGCGTCCGACAAGGGCGGTCGGCCGGGTCAGTGGTCGGCACGCAAGTCACAGCTGGTCACCCAGGAGTACAAGAAGCGCGGCGGCGGTTTCCTGGGCGAAAAGGACGAGCGGCAGAAAGCGCTCCAGCGCTGGGGCAACGAGAAGTGGCAGACCAAAGAGGGCGACACCCGTGCGCGCAAGGACGGCACGACGAGCCGCTACCTGCCCAAGAAGGCCTGGGACGAGATGTCGGAGAGCCAGAAGCGCGCGACCGACACCAAGAAGCGGGAAGCCTCCCGAACCGGCAGGCAGTACGTCGCCAACACCGGGCCGGCCAAGAAGGCGCGTCGAGACGCCACCACCGCCGGCCGGATCTCGGAGATGTCAGTCGCCGAGGCCAGCAAGCTGGTCCGTGGCCTCGACACGCGGCAGCTCAGAACGGCCCTGCGCAACGAGCACGCCGGCAAGGACCGCAAGACGCTCGTCCAGCGGCTCGAAGCGGAACTCAACCGGCGCGGCTGACGGACTTAACCCGGCCTTAGCGTCCGGACAGCGCGCCGCTATCCCGATCCGACCGATCCTCGGAGTCGACAACCGAGGAGAGGTGGACACCACGATGAAGCTCACCAATCTGCTTCTGGCGACGGTCGGCGGCTCGGCGGTGCTGGCGGTGGCCGGGGTCGCGCTGGGCGTCGCCGCCGCGAACGACACGCGGCGCGGCGACACGGCGCTCGCCGCGGCGACCATCGCCCCGACGGGCACGGACGCGCCGGACGACAGCGCCACCACCGTCGCGCCGGGGGCGAGCGGCACGCCGTCGGCGGGGACCCCATCGGGTACGCCGTCGAGCGGCACGCCGTCCGCCGGCACCGCGCCGGCGGGCAGCGCGGTCGACGAGCAGCGCGCCGGTGAGATCGCGCTCGCCAGGGCCGGTGGCGGCCAGATCGTCGAGGTCGAGGCCGAGCAGGAGCACGGCCGGCCGGTGTGGAGCGTCGAGATCATCGCCGGCGACATCGAGCACGAGGTGGACGTCGACCGGGACAACGGCGCGGTGGTCAAGGCCGAGCACGAGCCGGTCGACGATGACGACAGCTCCGGCGACGACGACTGACGAAAGACCGGCGACCAGCGACGCCCCGACCGGATCCGTCACAGCGGTCGGGGCGTCGCCACGCGCCGGGCCGGCACCACGCCTGCCGGCGGATCATCTCTTCGGACGAGATCGCTCACCACGGGTCACCACGGGTGTTCCGGTACCGTTGCCAGACGGTGTGCGGGCCAGGTCGAGGTCCTGGTCGAGTGGCGGGGTGGGTGGTGGCGGTGGGTGCGGCTGGGTCGAGAGCTGAGCCGCTGACCCTGCACGCGGGCCTCTGACCGGCGGGCAGGGTCAGGCTCTGCCGCAGGTGGAGTTTCGGCCGGGACCCGACGACCGAGCCGACGACCTCGCCTTGACGGAACACCAGCAGCGTCGGCAGGGACATGACTGCGTAGCGCCGCGTGGCCTGCGGGTTGTCGTCGGAGTTGAGCTTGGCGATGGTCATGCGGTCGCCGAACTCCTGGGCCAGCTCGACGAGGCTCTTCTCGATCATCTTGCAGGGCGGGCACCACTCTGCCCAGAAGTCGACCACGACGGGCCGGTCGCTGGCCAACACCAGCTCGGCGAACGTGGCGTCGGTGACGGTGATCAGGGGGCGGACGGTCGTTTCCTGGGGCATGTTTCCTCCCGGTGCGCGATGGCGTGGGTGAGCTGGGTGCGCAACTGCTGACGGACCGCGGTGAGCCGGTCGAGGTAGTCGTCGACCTCGGCGAGCTTGCGCCGCAGCACCAGCACCGAATCCGGGCAGATATCGCCGGACGCGTTGCCCGCTCGCAGGCAGGCGACGAACGGACGGACGTCGTCGAGGCCGAAGCCGACGTCGAGCAGCGCCCGGATCTCCCGGACGACCCGCAGCTCCGCCTCGTCGTAGACGCGGTAGCCGTTGGCCGAGCGCTGCGGGCGTACCAACCCGTGGGCCTCGTAGTAGCGCAGCGTCCGGGTGCTCGTGCCGGCCCGTTCAGCCAGCTCGCCGATCAGCATCAGACCTCCTCGACCAGCCCGTCGTGACCAGGCTAAACCTTGTCGTCAGCGTCAAGGCAAGGTCGCTCCCGGGGACGGCTCAGGGCGCCGCGAGGCGGCGCCCTGAGCGTCGGTGCGTGCCGGAGGGGGTTCTAGCCGATGCGGAACTGCTCGCCGTAGACGGCGAACGTCAGCGGCGTGTTCAGGTTGACGTTGCCGTTGTTGAGGAACACCCGCTGGGCCGTGTCGACGCGGGACGTGTCCGAGTGGGCTTCTTCCTTGCGCATCTCGATGACCCGCTCGTCGAGGAACGCGTTGAGCCAGGTCCGCTCGTCGCCACCCTGGGCCGGCGGCTTGGCACGGGCGAGGGCGCGGCTGCGGATCTGGCGCATTCCCTCGTACCCGTGCATGACCGCCGCGTCGTAGTAGGCGAACTGGCCGAGTGCCCGTACCCCGTCGTTCTTGCCGTCGCGGACCGACGGGTTGAAGTAGACCCGGTCCCGCTCGGCCTCCTGCGCGGCCCGGAACACCGAGTCGTTGGCCGCGGTGCGCCAGTCGCGGGGGAAGTTGGGGTCGAGGCCGGCGTGCGAGGCGGTGCCGTTGACGGCGCGCAGCGCCGGCAGGTATCCGGCCAGCACGTTGCCGGGCTTGGTGTTCGTGTACGCCTGGACCAGTTCGAGCATGTCGCCGGTGCCGGAGCAGAAGCCGATGATGCCAGCGGTGTAGCCGCGACCGTCGCCGATGTCCTCGATGTAGGAGAACTGCGCCCGCCAGTCGAGCGAGGAGTTCTCCGCCGCCGACACGAGCTGCATGGCGACGTCCTTCTTCGCCGGGTCGTCCAGGTTGGTGCCGGCCGGGACGGTGGCGGTCGGCGTGGGGGTGGGGTTGCCGCCGCCGGGAAGGGTCCACTGCTGGTTGGTGGTGCCGCCGCAGGTCCAGATCTGCAACCGGGCGCCGTTGGCGGTGCTCCGGTCGGTCACGTCGAGGCACTTGCCCGAGGCGGTGTTGACCAGGGCGCCACCGCTGGCGGCGGTCCATTTCTGGGCGCCGGTGTTGTTGCAGTCGTACAGCTGGATCTTGGCGCCGTTGGTGGTCGACGCGGCGGTGACGTCGAGGCACTTGCCGAGCGCGCGGATCGAGCTGTCGGTGTTGCCGACCGTCCACGTCTGGGCCGCGCTGCCGTTGCAGTCGTAGAGCTGCACCGCCGTGCCGTTGGCCGGATTGGCACCGGCGACGTCGACGCACTTGCCACCGAGGCCGGTGATCGGGCCGGCGGTCGCGGCGCTGGCCGACGGGAGGCCGTAGCTGACCGCCGCGACGCCGATCAGCAGGGTGCCCACGACGTAGGCGGCTGTTCTCTTGCGCACCATGGTGTTCCTCGGGGAAGGGGCGGCGTGCCGCCGGCCGGTCGGTGCCCGGCGCGGCGATCGGCCCGGCGGGCACCGCGAGCTTCAGGAAACAGTATTAACAGATAGTGGTACGTCGATCAACTGCCACATCGGCGACGATCAGGATCAATCGAGGAAGGCGGTGGTGGCGCTGCGCAGCGCGGAGACGCACGCGACCACCGCGGGGTGGCCACCCGCGCCCCTGCGGTAGGCGACGCGCGTGCGGCGGCGCATGGCCAGCGGCAGGAGCTCAACCTGCGGGGAGGGCTGCGCGATGGCGAGCTGTGGAATGAGAGCGACGCCCTGACCGGCGGCGACGAGAGCGAGCATGGCGGTGAAATCGTCGGCGTGATGCCGCACCGCCGGAGTGAAGCCGGCCAGCTGGCAGGCGTGCAGGGCGACCGAGTGGCAGAGCGTGCCGGGACTGCCGAGGATCCACTGGGCGTCGCGAGCTGCGCTGATCGGCTCGGCGGCGGTGCTGTCGGCGGTGTTGCCGGGCACGGCGAGGAAGACGGTCTCCTCCAGCAGGGCGATCGAGTCCACCGTCGGGTCGGGTGGGGTCGGCGCGATGTCGTAGTCGTGCAGCAGGGCGACGTCGAGCCGTCGGCTCCGCAGGGCGGCCGGCATGTCGACCGGGTCCAGCTCGCTGATCATGAGGTCGAGCGCCGGATGGTCGCGGGCCAGGGTGGCCAGGGCTGCCGGCAGCAGGGTGCGTACGGCGCTGGGGAAGGCCCCGATGCGGACGCTCGCGCGCAGACCGGTTCGGGCGGCCGCCAGGGTGGCGTCGGCGGCTTCCAGCGCGGCGAGAACGACCTCGGTGTGCTGCACGAGCGCGGTGGCGGTCGACGTGAGGCTGACCCGGCGTCCGGTGCGCTCCAGCAACCGGGTGCCCGCCTCCCGTTGCAGGGCGGCCAGTTGCTGCGAGACGGCGGACGGCGTGTAGGCGTGCGCCTGGGCGACCGCGGCGATGGTGCCGAGGCGGGCCAGGTCCCGCAGCAGGACCAGGCGACGGACGTCAAGCATCAGCTCAGCTTACGGATAGGCGGAGCAATCGGAACTGGACCTTCCCGGTCGGTCAGCCGAGAGTGGAGGCATGACCCTGACCGGCCTGTACGTTCCGCTCATCACGCCGTTCGACCTCGCGGGGGACATCGCCGTCGACGCGCTGACGGCCCTCGCGAACGATGCCCTGGACGCCGGCGCGGCCGGTGTGGTCGCGCTCGGCACGACGGGGGAGCCGGCCGCCCTCAGCGACGACGAGCGCGGCACGGTGCTCGACGTCCTGTCCGCGGTCTGCCGTGCGCGCCGCTCGCACCTGCTCGTCGGCGCCAACAGCGTCGAGGCGTTGCGCGCCCTGGCCGACCGGCCCGAGGTGACAGCGGCGCTCTGCCTGGTGCCCCCGTTCCTGCGGCCGGGCGGCGCGGGAGTGCTCGCCCACTTCGCCCACCTCGCCCAGGCCAGCCCGGTGCCGCTGGTCGTCTACCACGTCCCGTACCGCACGGGGCAGCAGCTCGGCCCGGACGACCTTCGACAGCTCGCCGGCCTGCCCGGCGTCATCGGCATCAAGTACGCCACCGGGGGGATCGACGGGGACACCGTCGACTTCCTCGCCGACATCCGGCCCGGCTTCGCCGTACTCGGTGGGGAGGACCCGCTCATCTCGCCGCTGCTCGCCCTCGGCGCGCACGGCGCGATCGCGGCCTCGGCCCAGGTCGCCGCCGCGGACTTCGTCCAGCTGGTCGCGCACTGGCAGGCCGGGGACCTCGTGCGGGGGCGGGCGCTCGGCCATCGGCTCGCGGGCCTGTCCGCGGCGCTGTTCGCCGAGCCCAACCCGACAGTGATCAAGTCGGTGCTCCACGCGCGGGGTCGCATCCCGACGGCCGCCGTACGGCTGCCGCTGCTGCCCGCCGGTCCGGACGCCGCGCGGCGGGCGCTCCGGTCACCTCGACGCGCTCGTCAGCTCGTCCAGGCGCCGGAGCGCCCGCCGCGCCGCGTCCGCGTGGTCAGTGCTCCCGGTAGGTGGCCCGGTCGAAGTCGGCGTACACCCCGTCGCCGCCGAGATCCTGCACCCACAGGCCGACGAACGCCCCGGTGAAGCCCCACGCGGCCGGCTCCCCGTCGATGATCAGGGCGGCGTGCTCGTCGGACAGGATGGTCGCGTCCAAGTCGATCGGCAGCCGCTGCCAGCCCGCGCCGAGGTCGTAGTCGAAGCGCACCACGGGCCCGTCGAACACCGCCCGCAGACCGACCCGGTCGACACCGCTGGCATCGACGGTCAGCTCGGGGTACGGGGTGCGCCGCCCGTTGTCCGAGCTGAGCAGCTCCAGCACCGTACGCCCGTCGTCGGCCCGGGTCAGGTAGAGGTGATGCCAGTTGAGGGTGTTGTAGTACGCGGTGATCCCGGCGAGCTGACGGTGGTCGACCGGGTCGAACTCGACCACGGTCTCCAGCGAGCAGTGCGTCGCCCCGACCCGTCGCGCGACCAGGCTCGGCGCCTGTCGACCCACCGGCGACTGCCCACCGTGGACCCGCAGGTGCGAGGGGCGGGACCGCAGGTCGACCCAGTCCGCGGTGGCCGGCCGGCGCAGCGTCGACCAGCAGGAACCCAGCTCGGCGGCGTCGAAGTCGTCGGTGGCGGGCTCCTGGGGCCACGGATGCGGGGACAGGTCGGGAGCGGCGACCTCCTCGGCGGGCACCCCTCCGGGAATCCGGGGCCAACCGCCCGACGGCCACTCGACCCGCTGGATCGCCGTCTCCCGGCCCAGCACACAGTTGCCCAGCGGTGAGTAGGGACGGCCGACCAGGTGGGCCAGATACCACCCGCCGTCCGGGGTCTGGACCAGGCTGCCGTGACCGGCCTTCTGCAACCGCAGGTCCGGCCGACCGACGGAGGTGAGCAAGGGCCCCTCCGGGTCCACTTCGTACGGACCGAACAACTCCCGCGAGCGTGCCACGGTGACCTGGTGCTCCCAGCTCGTGCCGCCCTCGGCGGTGATCAACCAGTACCAGCCGTCGTGGCGGTACAGGTGCGGGCCCTCGGTGACCCCGACCGGCGTGCCGGTGAAGAGCATGCGGGGCCGGTCGACGAGACGACGCGCCGCTCGGTCGTACTGCTGGATCTCGATGCCACCGAAGCGGTCGCGGCCGGGTCGCCAGTCGGCGCTCATGCTCAGCAGCCAGCTGGTGCCGTCGTCGTCGTGGAACAGGGAGGCGTCGAAGCCGCGCCCGTGCAGTTTCACCGGATCCGACCAGGGGCCGGCGATGTCGGGCGCGGTGATCAGGAAGTTCTGCGGATCCCAGTAGCCGCTGGCGAAGCTGGCGACGTCGCTGTAGACGAGGTGGAACTCCCCATCCTGGTACGTCAGGTCGGGCGCCCACACACCGTTGGAGTCGCCGCAGCCACGAAGGTCGAGCAGGCGGCGGTCGGTGATGATCCCGCCCAACGGGCGCCAGTTGACGAGGTCGCGGGAGTGGTGCACGCGAACCCCCGGATACCACTCGAACGTCGAGGTGGCCAGGTAGAAGTCGTCGCCGACGCGCAGGATCGACGGATCCGGGTGGAACCCGGCGAGGACGGGGTTGCGGATCGACCAGGCAGCGGTCGCCACGTCAGCGGTGTCGGTCGACACGGGGGCTCCTCTGTGCGGCTATGAAACTTCCGGAAACTTGCGGGGACCAGATCACTGGAAGCCCCTCGTACGGTAGCCGGTCTTATCGCGATAGGACAGGGGTCTTGACCGCTGGGGGAACTGCTCGTAGCGTCCCGGCCATCGATCGGTAATACCGACGAAGCAATGAAAGTTCCGGAGATCCAGGTTCGAACCCTTGCCGGCTCGGCCGGCGTCCGAGCACCCCGTGAGTCCCCCGAAGGGATGGATCATGACAGCGCACCTTTCCCGCCGATCGCTGCTCGGCCTGGCCGGCGCCCGCGCCGGCGCCGAACGGCAGAGGGCCAGTTGTTGGGACGAGGAGTACAGCGACCCCCACGCCCCCCAAGCCAACAACAGGTGGCACAACCAGCAC
>NZ_JBFAPG010000192.1:0-10540 GCF_040675595.1 Micromonospora sp. NPDC049580 | reverse complement strand
GCCCCGGCGGGGTCCCGCCCTTACAGGTTCCCCGGCGCTATTTACGCGGGCAACACCCCTGCCGGGGGGGCCGTGCTGCACGCCCCCCCCGACACCCGTTCTGGGCCCGCCCGCTCTGCGGTATGTCGCTCACCGGTCTGTACGCCTGCCGGCAGCCCGACCCCACCGCTTCCATGCCGCCCCGAATCTGGGGCAGCTCTACAGGGGCCGTGGTCGACAGTCGTCACCCGCTCGCGGGTGCCGGAGGCGCGCTCAGGCGGAGCCGCCACCGTGGGCCCTGGCCGGTGAGCCGGACGACCGCCAACGGCTCGACGTCCAACTGCCGGTACGTCGCCAGCGGCAGTCCCAGGGCGTGCACGACCGCGACCCGGATCACGAGCGGATGGGTGACGGCCGTGACCCGTCGGCCGAGGCCGCGCTGTTGGTCCAGCCAGCGGCCGACGCGCTCGCGTAGGGCGGCGACGGACTCGCCCCCGTGCGGCGCGGCGTCCGGGGTGGACAGCCACTCGTGCAGCGCGTCGGGCTGCGCGGCGCCGATCTCCTCCAGCGACCGGCCGGTCCAGTCGCCGTAGTCGCAGTCGGCCAGCGCCGTCTCCACAGCGGGCGCGAGACCGAGGGCGTACGCGGTCTGGACGGCCGCCGCCGCGGGGCTGGACAGGCAGGCGTCCGTGTCGCCCGATGATGCCCGTCGGCCCAGCACGGTGGGGGATAGGGCGAGGGCGGCGCTGCGGCCACCCTCGTCCAGTGTGTCGTCCCCGCCGAACCGGGCCCGCCGCAGGGCGGCGGTGTGACCGTGGGCGACCAGCCGCAGGCTGGTGGCGTTCACCCGGCCAGTCGTGCGTCGGTGACCGCGCGCTGCCGGTGCATCAGGGCGGCGAAGAGCAGGCCGATCCCGGTCCACAGCACCACCTGGGTGCCGAGGGAGGCGAGCCGGAAGCTCCACAGCAGCGTGGCGGGAAAGTCCCCCGGGACCTCCTGGAACGACGGCAACACCACGTAGGCCACGCCGGTGACCAGCAGGAACCCGCCGACCGCCGCGGCGGCGCGCAGCCACACCGGCGCCTGCTCGCCGACCGACCGGTAGCCTAGCGAACCGGACCAGACCGCCACCAGGCCGAGGACCACCAGCAGCAGGTAGGTGACCGTGCGCTGGTTGATGGTGGCCGGGTCGCCGACGGCCGGCGGGTTCGGCGGGTACTTGAGGAACGGCACGATCACCGCGCCGAGCAGCGCGCCGCCGGCCAGCAGCAGGCCGGACCACCCGTCGTCAACCGTGCGCCGCCGCCGGTTCAGCAGGACGTACGCGGTGGCCAGCAGGCCACCCATCGCGGCCCCGAACAGGGCGGTGGCCAGGAACAGCCCGCCGCGCTGGCCGTTCCTGCTGACCAGAGCGTCCTCGTCGTGCTGGTGCCCCCCGGTGGCGGGTTCGGCGTGTGCCGCCGCCTCCTCGATGGCGATGGCCGCCTCGACGTGGGGTTCGCCGACGACGTAGGCGAACGTTCCGGCGAGCAGGCCGGCCACCAGGCCGGCGAGCAGCCCGCGCAGGAGAACCGTGACGAACGTGGGTGCGGTGCCGGTGCCGCTCAGTGGCACGGGACACCGAGCAGGTGCCGGCCGTCGTGCATCAGCTCGTGCAGGTACGTCCCGCTGCGCGAGACCGCGCCCTGGTCGAAGGCGACGAGATAGGCCAGCAGGGTGAGCACGGCGACGGTGGCCAGGACCGTCCACAGGAGACGGGTCGGGGCAGCGGGGTGCACCAGCGGCTGGCTGGACGTGGAACTGGACATGCGTGCACGAACCTCCTCGGGGATGACGCGTCCCCATCGCAAGGCTGCGGACGACCGAGCGTCCTGGCTCGCGGCCCCCGGGGTCGGGGACCGCTCACAGTGGCGCGACCGCGCCGGATTCTCACCGGCTTCCCTCGCGTCGCCGCAGATAGTGGGTCGACCGTATCGGTGCCGGTTCGGTCGGTCAAGCCGACGGCGGTGTCCGAACGCGACCCCGCCGGATGCTCGCGCGTCTGCCGTCGCAGACGGATCGACGACGGCCGTCAGCGACGACCGCGACACGCCCGGACCCGACATGTGGGGTGTGACAAACCCAGTCGCCCCTATATATGGTGTCGACCGCAGCTGGTTCGGCCACACATTCCAGGATGGTCGAGGCAAGAGGGAACCCGGTGGAATTCCGGGACTGCCCCGCAGCGGTGAGTGGGAACGACAGCCGTCATCAGCACTGGGCCGCCACCTGGCCTGGGAAGCGACGGCCAGTAGGGGACCGGGTTAACCCCGGTCGTGCCCGCGAGTCCGAAGACCTGCCAGCGCGCCGCGTACCCGCATCCGGGTGGGCGGTGGTCCGAGGCCGCGTGGGACGGCCGACGCCTTTCGGATCCGCGCCGCCGGCGTGGCGTCCGCCGGTGTCGGTCTCCTCGTGCCGAGGGCCATCAGGTCCTCAAGCTCGCGAGGAGTGAGTGGTGACAGTTACCGAGGTAGCCGCGGCCGGCGGCGAGACGGCCCTCCGGGGTACGCCGGGGCAGGTCCGCGAACGCGGCGGCGCCAGCGAGCCGGTGGACGTGCGCAGGCTCGTCGCCGAGGTCGAGCGCTGGGCCGACGACCTGCCCGACGTCGACCCGCTGCGGGTGGCGACCCGCACGATCAGCGGCCTGTACGACGGCGCGACGACAGCCGAGCTGGACCGGCTGACCATCCAGACCGCTGCCGAGATGATCGGTACGGAGCCGCAGTACTCGCGCCTCGCCGCCCGGCTGCTGGCCAGCCACATCGACCGGGAGGTACGCCGACAGGGCGTCACCTCGTTCAGCGCGGCGATCCGGACCGGCCACGCGCAGGGGCTGATCGGAGACGAGACCGCCGCGTTCGTCGCCGCGCACGGCAGCACGCTCGACGACGCCGTCGACGCCGACGGCGACCGCCGCTTCGAGTACTTCGGGCTGCGTACGGTCTACGACCGGTACCTGCTGCGCCACCCCACCAGCCGGCTGGTGCTGGAGAGCCCGCAGTACTGGCTGCTGCGGGTGGCCTGCGGCCTGTCCCGTACGCCGGACGAGGCGGTCGACTTCTACCGGCTGATGTCCAGCCTGGCCTACCTGCCCAGCTCACCCACGCTGTTCAACTCCGGCACCCGGCACACGCAGATGTCCTCGTGCTACCTCGTCGACTCGCCGCGCGACGAGTTGGACTCGATCTACCAGCGCTACGCCCAGGTCGCGAACCTGTCCAAGTTCGCCGGTGGCATCGGCATCGCGTACTCCCGGGTCCGGTCCCGGGGCGAGCTGATCCGCGGCACGAACGGGCAGTCCAACGGGATCGTGCCGTGGCTGCGTACGCTCGACGCGAGCGTCGCCGCGGTCAACCAGGGCGGCCGGCGCAAGGGCGCGGCCTGCGTCTACCTGGAGCCGTGGCATCCGGACATCGAGGAGTTCCTGCAACTGCGGGACAACACCGGCGAGGACGCCCGGCGTACCCACAACCTGAACCTCGCCAACTGGATCCCGGACGAGTTCATGCGCCGGGTCGAGGCCGACGAGGTGTGGTCGCTGTTCGACCCGGACGAGGTTCCCGAGCTGCCCGACCTGTGGGGGGAGCGGTTCGACGCCGCGTACCGGGCGGCCGAGGCGCAGGGCCGCTACGTGCGGCAGGTGCCGGCGCGGGAGCTGTACGGAAAGATGATGCGCACCCTGGCCCAGACCGGCAACGGCTGGATGACCTTCAAGGACGCGGCCAACCGGCTGTGCAACCAGACGGCCGAGCCGGGCAACGTGGTGCACCTGTCCAACCTGTGCACCGAGATCATCGAGGTGTCCAGCGACGCCGAGACAGCGGTGTGCAACCTCGGCTCGGTGAACGTCGCCGCCCACCTGACCGGGAGCGGCATCGACTGGCCGCGACTGCGCGCCACGGTCCGGACCGCGGTGACGTTCCTCGACCGGGTCATCGACATCAACTACTACCCGACATCGCAGGCGGCGGCGAGCAACCCCCGTTGGCGGCCGGTCGGGCTCGGGCTGATGGGCCTGCAGGACGTGTTCTTCGCACTGCGGCTGCCGTTCGACTCGCCGGCCGCGCGGAAGCTGTCCACCCGGATCAGCGAGGAGCTGTACCTGACCGCGCTGGAGACCTCCGCCGACCTGGCGCGTGAGTTCGGCGCCCATCCGGCGTACGCCCAGACCCGGGCCGCGCGGGGCCAGCTCCAACCCGACCTGTGGGGTGTCGAGGGTACGCAGACCGCGCGCTGGGCCGCGCTGCGCCAGCGGGTCGGGGAGTACGGGCTGCGCAACTCGCTGCTGGTGGCGGTCGCGCCGACCGCGACCATCGCCTCGATCGCCGGGTGTTACGAGTGCATCGAGCCGCAGGTCTCGAACCTGTTCAAGCGCGAGACCCTGTCCGGGGAGTTCCTCCAGGTCAACACGGCCCTGGTCCGCGAGCTGAAGGCGCGTGGCCTGTGGACCGAGCAGATCCGGTCGGCGATCCGGCGCGCGGAGGGGTCGGTGCAGGACGTCGTGGAACTCCCGGCCGACGTGCGGGAGCTGTTCCGCACCGCGTGGGAGCTGCCGCAGCGGGCGCTGATCGACCTGGCCGCCGCCCGCGCCCCGTTCATCGACCAGTCCCAGTCGCTGAACCTGTTCCTGGCCTCGCCCACCATCGGCAAGCTCTCCTCGATGTACCTGTACGCCTGGAAGACCGGGCTGAAGACCACCTACTACCTGCGCTCCCGTCCCGCCACGCGCATCCAGCAGGCCACCGTCACGCCCGCCGCCGTCGCCCTCGTCACGCCGTCGACGAGTGACGCCGAGGCGCTGGCCTGCTCGCTGGAGAACCCCGAGTCGTGCGAGGCGTGCCAGTGACCGTCTCCGACACCGCCGCTGACGCGAGGACCACGCACATGCTGCTCGACCCCGGGATGGATCTCACTCTCCGCCCGATGCGCTACCCGCACTTCTTCGACCGGTTCCGCGCCGCCATCCGCAACACCTGGACGGTCGAGGAGGTCGACCTGCACGCCGACCTCGCCGATCTGGACAGGCTGTCGCCGGCCGAGCGGCACCTGGTCAGCCGCCTCGTCGCGTTCTTCGCCACCGGCGACACGATCGTCGCCAACAACCTCGTGCTCAACCTGTACCAGCACGTCAACAGCCCGGAAGGCCGCCTCTACCTGTCGCGGCAGCTGTTCGAGGAGGCCGTGCACGTCCAGTTCTACCTCAACCTGCTCGACACGTACGTGCCCGACGAGACCGAGCGGTTCGCCGCCTTCGCCGCCATCGAGAACATCCCCTCGATCCGCCGCAAGGCCGAGTTCTGCTTCCGCTGGATCGACTCGCTGGGGGAGTTGCGCGAGCTGCGGACCCGGGACGACCGGCGCGCGTTCCTGCTCAACCTCATCTGCTTCGCCGCCTGCATCGAGGGATTGTTCTTCTACGGCGCGTTCGCGTACGTCTACTTCCTGCGCTCCCGCGGCCTGCTGCACGGCCTGGCCTCCGGCACCAACTGGGTCTTCCGCGACGAGTCGATGCACATGGCGTTCGCGTTCGACGTGGTGGACACCGTGCGTGCCGAGGAGCCCGACCTGTTCGACGACGATCTCGCCGACCAGGTTCGCCAGATGCTCACCGAGGCCGTCGAGTGCGAGGTCCAGTTCGCCGAGGACCTGGTGGGTCAGGGCGTGCCCGGTCTCACCCGGGCGGACATGCGGGAGTATCTCCAGCACGTCGCCGACCGCCGTCTCGTCCAGCTCGGGATCGCCCCGCACTACGGGTCCGCCAACCCGTTCGCCTTCATGGAGTTGCAGGACGTCCAGGAGCTGTCCAACTTCTTCGAGCGGCGGGTGTCGGCGTACCAGGTGGGAGTGACCGGGACGGTGGCCTTCGACGACGACTTCTAGGACCCCCACCCCACCCCCTCCCCACCCCGTCGACCAGGAAGTTGCTGCTCCCCTATCGGCGTGTCAGGGGCACCAAATTCATGATCAACGTCGGCGGCGGGCGAGGTGGGGATGGGGTGGGGGTGTTCTTGGGGGTGGAGTGACCCTCAGGCGGGGGAGCAGGTCGGAGTGATGGTCGGCGGACTGGTGGTGGCGCTCGTGCTGAGGTAGCCCGCGGTGGTGGACGTTCCCGGCGCGAGCTGCCCGTTGTAGGCGGCGTTCGCGACGGTCACCTGGTTGCCCGTCTGGGTGAGGGTGCCGTTCCAGACCTGTGACACCGTCTGCCCACTGGGGAGGGTGAAGGTGACCCGCCACCCGGCGAGCGACGAGGCCCCGGCGTTGGTGACCGTCAGCCGTCCTTCGAATCCGCCCTGCCACGTGTTGACCACGGTGTTGGTCACCGCGCAGGACTGCCCAGCCGGGACCGTCGGCGTCGGCGTCGGCGTGGGAGTGGGCGTCGGGGTGGGGGTCGGAGTCGGCGTCGGCGTCGGAGTCGGCGTCGCGGTGGGGGTCGGGGTGGGCGTCGTGGTGCCGCCGGCCTGGAACTGCCACCAGTTGAAGTTGAACAGGTTGCCGCTGCCGCCGGTGAAGCGCAGGTACAGGTCCTGGGTCCCGGTCGCGCCGCTGACCGGGCAGGAGACGGTCTGCCAGGTCTGCCACCCGCCGGTGCCCGGCACCGCGCAGCTGCCCACCCGGGTGCCGGTGGGGCTACCGAGGCGCAGTTCGATCGTGCCACCGGACGTGGCCGAGGCGACCCGGGCGGAGAAGGACGTCGCGCCCGTACCGAAGCCCACGCCCTTGACCTTGATGTAGTCCCCGTTCTCGATGAACCCGACGTTCATCCCGCCCTCGCTGGCCGGCTCGGTCTCGATGCCGGAGCCCCAGGCGATGGTCTCGGCCTCCTGCCGCCCGTACGGGTTCAGGGTGCCGATCTGGGGTGCGCCCGTCGTGGTCATGTTGATCGTCGGGATGGTGCCGTTGGTGTTGTAGGTGAACTTCTCCACGGCCACCGAGCGGGTGTAGCCGCCGCCGCCGGGCAACGCTCCGTTGTGGTAGAAGAAGTACGAGCCGCCGTTGAAGTCGATGACTCCGGGGTGGTTGGTGAAGCTCGCGCCCTGGCGGGGCATGACCGTCCCGCGGTAGGTCCAGGGGCCGGTCGGGCCGGTCGCGGTCGAGTAACCGATGAACTCGGAGCAGCACTCCGCCGCGAACACGTTGTAGTAGATACCGTTGCGCTTGTAGACCCACGGGCCCTCTTCGTAGAGCGTCGGCCGGCTCGCGTTCCCCGTCCGGGTGCCGAACCCGGCGGTGGTGAGCGGAATCTTGGTGGCGCTGCCGCTGTAGGAGATCATGTCCGCGTTCAGCCGGACGTACCACAGGTTCGGGTTGCCCCAGTACAGGTACGCCTGGCCGTCGTCGTCGATGAAGACGGTGGGGTCGATCTCGCCGTTGCCCACCAGCGGACGGCCGATGGCGTCCCGGAACGGCCCGGTGGGGCTGTCGGCGACCGCGACGCCGATGGCCATCGAGTTGGTCGCCCGGGCGGTCACCGGCACGTACCAGTAGAACTTGCCGTTGCGGGCGACGACCTGGCCGGCCCACGCGTTGGCGCTCGCCCAGCTGAAGGTGCTGAGGCTCAGGGGCGAGCCGTGGTCGGTCCAGTTGACCATGTCGGCCGACGACCACACCCGCCAGTCCTTCATGGTGAAGTACGTGGAGCCGTCCTCGTCGTGGCCGGTGTAGAGGTAGACCCGTCCGTTGTGCACCAGGGGAGCCGGGTCGGCGGTGTAGATGTGCTGGACGATGGGGTTGTCCGCGTGGGCGGCCGTGGCCGGGGTCAGCGTCGAGATGAGCAGCAGGCTCACGAGCCAGGCGACGCCGCGCCGGAGCCGGTTCTTCGTCCGTGGTGGCGGTGTGGGGTGCATCGGTACCTCCAGGGTGGGTCACGACGGGCGGGCACGGTTCGCCGCTCTCGCTGGCGGGTGCCGCGTGTCGTCGCGGGTCGCTTCGGGACCTCGGTGGTGGCCGTGCCGCGAGAGCGGCAGGAGGGATCGGGGGTCCACCATGGCTCCCGCGCGCGGCGTCCCGCCGTTGTCAACGGCGGTGGTCAACGTCCCTGAGGGAGGCCCGGACACCCAGCAGCGGGCGTTGGTCATGCGCGACTCCATCGACCTCGGCGGATCGAGTGGAGCGGTGAAGCGTGCCCTTCGCCTCTGCGGCCCGAGGGTAGTCTGTTATCGCTAACATTCTCAAGCGATGGATAAATCTGGATTTCCGCGCCGCCGTCGCAGGCCGGTCGGACCGGGGTCGCCAACGTCCGGCGACCGGGTCGTCAGCGCTGCGGCACCGGGTCGTCAGCGCTGCAGCCGCGTCGGGCTGCCCGGCCCGCTGCGCCGGACGAGCCACGCCTCGGTGATGTGCGTGAACATCGCCTGCGCGGCGCCGTCGGGGTCGTGGGCGGCGATGCGCTCGTAGATGCGCCGGTGGCCCTGGTTCGACGCCACGCACATGGCCCGCTCCGGCTGGCCCATGTAGCGCGCGGTGTTGACGACCTGGCTCTCCAGGGACCGGACGACGCCCCGGGCGATGCGGTTGCCCGACGCCTGCATGACCGTGTCGTGGAAGGCGCGGTCGTGCTCCTGGTAGGTGACGTGGTCGTCCACCAGTTCGTCCATCCGGTCCACCAGGGCCCGCAGCCGGTCGACGGTCTCCTCGTCGGCGAGCCGCGCGGCCACGTTGGCCATGTCGGACTCCAGCACCCGCCGGGTGACCACCAGGTCGTCGAGGATCGCCAGGGTGTCGTCCTCGGCGATGGTCGCCGCGAGGACGAGTTCGTCGAGCATGTCCCACGCCGAGGGCGGGGTGACCAGCGTTCCGCTGCCCTGGCGGACCTGCACGAGCCCCTTCTCCTGCAGGATCTTCACCGCTTCCCGGATGACCGTCCGGCTCACCGAGAAGGTCTCGCAGAGCACCGGCTCGGGGGGCAGCGGTGTGCCCGAGGGGTGAACTCCCTGGACGATCCGGGTCACCAGCTCGGCGGTGATCGCCTGAGCCAGGTTGGCCGGGCGACGGGCCCAGGTCGGTGCCGCCGCGCCGTTGACGGTCGACTGGTTCGATGTCGTCACGTTCACCTCCGCGTAGCCGCGGGAGCGGGCCCACGAGTCCGCCCCCAGTGTACGGGCAACCGTTGACGTCAGACGTCATACGAGTTACGTTCTCGTCAATCTTGCATCGACGGCCGGTCCCTCGGCCACTCCCCATATGAAGGTGAGCAACGATGAAGCAACGAGCAGTGTGGTCCGCGGTCCTCGTTGCAGGGCTGGCCCTGACTGGCTGTGGAAGCGCGACAGGTTCGGGTTCATCGTCCGGAGGCTCGGACAAGAAGTTGGTCGTCTGGGACTGGAAGTCCGGCGAGGCCAGCTCCGCGCAGTACGTGGAGAAGGCCAAGGCCGACTTCGCCAAGAAGCACAAGGACGTCAAGGTCGAGTTCGTGGCCCAGCCGTTCGATCAGTACTACACGCTGCTGGGCGCGGCCATCCAGTCGGGCAAGGGGCCGGACGTCATCCTGTTCAACGGTGGCGGTCAGATCCGCGACCGGGTGGACTCGCTCCAGCCGCTCGACGAGTACGTGAGCGAGGACCGGCAGCGGCTGGCCGGCTGGGAGGCGTTCGCCAAGGACGGCAAGACCTACGCCGCTCCGGTGACCCTGCAGGGCCACCCGATCTACTACAACAAGGCGCTCTACGAGCGTGCCGGCCTCGACCCGGCGAAGCCGGCCACGACGTGGCAGGAGTTCATCGCCAACTGCGCCACCATCACCAAGGCCACCGGTGCCAAGTGCTTCGCCGTCGGCAACAAGGAGGGCATCGGCATCCAGTTCTTCCTGTCGGCCCTGGCGTCGGGCGTCCTCACCCCGCAGGAGTACGACAACTGGATCGCCGGCAAGCGCGACTGGAACTCGCCGAACGTGAAGCGGATCTTCGAGCTGTGGAAGGAGACCGGCACCGCGAAGCTGAACAACGACGGGGCTAACTCCACCGCGATGTTCAACGACGCCTTCGCCGTCTTCCAGTCCGGTAAGGCCGCCCACATCATCGGTCTGATGTCGGACATCGGGCACTGGAAGGACTTCAACGAGTTCATCACGCCGGAGAAGCTCGGCGTCATGATGGCCCCGACCGTGACCAGTGGCGCGACCCCGAGCCTGCCGTACGACGGCGGTATCGGTTACGCGGTCGCCAAGTGGACCAAGGACCCGAAGGTGGCCGCCGACCTGGTGCGCTCGCTGACCTCCACCGACGCCCTGAAGGCGTTCTACGCCAACGCCGGCGCGATCACGGCCGACACGACCATCGACGTGTCGCAGGCTGGGCCGGCCGTCACCACGATCGTCGGCGCGCTCAAGACCGGCAAGCCGGCGCCGCACGTGGCGCTCTCCTCGAAGGCGCTCGACCTGATGGGCAGGCTCTCCCAGCAGCTGCTCAGCGGGTCGATCAGTGTCGACGAGGTCGTGAAGCAGATGGCCGCCGTGGACACGGCGGGCTGATCTCGTGTCGATCGGTAAGTCGCTCTCGTCGGTCCGTTCGGCCTCGGCCGAGCGGGC
>NZ_JBFAPG010000191.1:0-10645 GCF_040675595.1 Micromonospora sp. NPDC049580 | reverse complement strand
CCGCCCGCCCGGACGTGCGGGCCGTCGATCGGGCGGGCGGCCACGCCGCGCAGCACCTCCGGCGCCGCACGCACCACCGCGGCGTAGACGCAGGCGCAGCCGGTGCGGTACGCCGCCGCCTCGGCGCTCGCCACGTCTGCCCCGGTGACGTACCGCTGGCGCAGCTCGCGCTCGGCGGCGCCGTCGCCGCGCACCGCGGCGGCCCTGGCCCGGTAGTCGGCGGCCTCGCCGTCCTTGCGGGCGGCCACCTGCGCCATCTGAGCGACCACGTCGTCCGGCACCCGCGACGCGGGGATCCGGACGATCTCGGTCTGCCGGCCGGGCAGCGGCACCCGGCCGAAGACCGTCGACACCGACACGTCACCGAGCACCGCGGCCAGCCGCTGCGGCGGAAGGTACGCGTCGAGCATCACCAGGGCGTACGTCCCGTCCCCGGTGGCCGGGGCCGTCGGGCTCAGCGCGGCCAGATCGGCCGCGGCCGAACGCAGGTAGCCGGGGACCCAGTCGCCGTCGGCCACCCCGACGCGGGTCACCTCGCCAACCGTCCGGTCGCCCACCGGAGCATCGTCGGCGGCCCACACTGCGGTGCCCAGGACCGCCGCCGCGGAGAGCACGGCGGCCCAGGTGAGCACCCCGGACCGCCCCGACCGGTCACCGAGACGGGCCACCGCCCGGGTCAGCGGCGGCAGCAGCTGTTGGTCCAGCTGCCGCAGCAGGTCGCCGGCGCGCACAGGCGGGATCCCCTCGTCGGATCGATGTCGGGTGGTCGCCGCTCAGTCACGCAGGATCTCAAGCGCACGTTCCAGGTCGTCAGGGTAGTCGCTGACGAACCGGACCTCGTCCCCCGAACGGGGGTGCAAAAAGCTCAGTTCGCGGGCGTGCAGCCACTGTCGGGCCAGGCCGAGACGGGCCGAGAGGGTGGGATCGGCGCCGTAGGTGAGATCACCGACACAGGGGTGCCGCAGCGTGGAGAAGTGCACCCGGATCTGGTGCGTCCGGCCGGTCTCCAATCGCACATCGACCAGGCTGGCCGCCGGGAACGCCTCAAGGGTGTCGTAGTGGGTGATGCTCGGCTTGCCGCCGGACACCACCGCCCAGCGGTAGTCGTGGGTGGGGTGCCGGTCGATCGGCGCGTCCACGGTGCCCCGCAGCGGGTCCAGGTGCCCCTGCACCACCGCGTGGTAGCCCTTGTCCACCTCGCGGTACTTGAAGGCCCGCTTCAACGCCGTGTACGCCTGCTCGCTCTTGGCCACCACCATGATCCCCGTGGTGCCCACGTCGAGACGGTGCACCACGCCCTGCCGCTCGGCGGCGCCGCTGGTGGAGATGCGGTGCCCGATCGCGGCGAGCGCACCGATCACCGTCGGGCCGGTCCACCCCGGGCTGGGATGCGCGGCCACGCCCACCGGCTTGTCCACCACCACGATGTCGTCGTCGGCGTACACGACGCGCAGGCCGGGCACCGCCTGCGGCACCACGGTCGGTGGGGCGACCGGGGCGGGCAGCGTGACCTCCAGCCAGGAGCCGGCCTTGACCTTGTGGGAGTTGGGCCGGGCAGCGCCGTCGACGAGGGCGTCGCCCGCGTCGACCAGGGCGGCGGCTGCGGTACGGGAGAGGCCGAACAGCCGGGACACCGCCTGGTCCAGGCGCATGCCGTCGAGGCCGTCGGGCACGGGCAGCGAACGGTGGTCGCCACCGGCGGCGAACGCGGAGGTCATGCCCGCTCCCTCTGCTCGGCGTCGGCGGTGGCGTCCGCGTCGGCGGGGGCGCCGTCACGGCCGGCCCGCCGCCCGTCACGCTGGCGACCGGTCAGCTCCAGCAGCACGGCCAGCAGCACACCGCAGACCAGCGAGCTGTCGGCCAGGTTGAACACCGGGAAATATTCGCCGTACGGCCCGAAGACGCTGATCATGTCGACCACGTGACCGTGGAACGGAGCGGGCGCCCGGAAGATCCGGTCCATGAGGTTGCCCAGCGCGCCACCGAGCACCAGGCCGAGGGAGATCGCCCACGGCAGGGAACGCAGCCGCAGCGCCATCCAGACGATCCAGCCGACCACGCCGATGGTGATCAGCGGGAACACCCAGGTGTAGTTCGCACCGATGCTCCACGCGGCGCCGCTGTTGCGGGTCAGGCTCAGGTAGACCAGCCCACCCAGCACCCGGACCGGCTCCCGGTCGCTCAGCGCGGCCAGCGCGAGGTGCTTGGTAAGCAGGTCGGCCACCAGGGCCACCAGGGCCACCCCGGCGAGGATCGCGACGGCCCGGGGCCGGGGCTTGCCGCCGCCCGGGTCGGTACGGCCGGGGTCGGCGGGCGGTGCTGCGGTCATGCGCTCCCCATCGAGGTGTCTCGGCGGTGATCGCTCACCGCCTCATCGCAGACGGGGACCGGGCGTCAGCGCCGCTCCTCCAACTGCTTGCACGTCACACACAGGGTGGCCGACGGGAAGGCGGCGAGGCGCTCGACCGGGATCGGGTTGCCGCACCGCTCGCACCAGCCGTAACCACCCTCGTCGAGGCGCTCCAGGGCGCGCTCGACCTGCGTGATCCGTTCCAGAATGCTGTTGGCGAGAGAGATCTCCTGCTCCCGCTCGAACGTCTTGGTCCCGGTGTCGGCCTGGTCGTCCCCGGCCGAGTCCGTCAACCGATCGCGCTGCAGCTCGGTGATCTCGCTCAGCGTCTGATCGTACTCGGCGCGCAGCTCGTCCCGCCGCGCCGCCAGCGCCGCCCGGATCTTCTCGGTCTCCGCCGCGCTGCGGGTGGCCTTGGCCACCGGCTTGCGGCCGGCGGTCCTGGTGTCGGCTGGCTTCGCCATGGGTCGCTCCTCGGCCGCGGAGCCGCTCGGTCGCGGCACCTGGTCAGGGGCGCCGACGAAGGCGTCCCCCAAGTACGAAAAGGGGCGCACGGCGACGATGGCCGCGCACTCCGGAGGTTGGCAAGAATACGGAACGTACAGGCGTCCGACAACGTGGCGCACCGTCGCACCGCTCAACAGCCCCGAGCCCTGCCTAACCGGGGCAAAGGGAACGCTAGCAGATCAACCGACCGCCTCATCCCCGTACTCGCCAAACCATCGGGCCAGCCGACCGCGTCGGCTGACCGCCCGCAGCCGCCGTTCGGCGGCGTCGCGCACCCCACCGGTGGCGACGATCAGCAGGCTGTCGCCGGTTTTCAGCCGGGTGTCCGGGCCGGGCACGAAGCCCACCCCGTCGCGCAGCACGAGGGTCACCGAGGCGCCCAGCGGCAATCGCAACTCGTCGACGTGCACGCCGGCCAGCCGTGAGCCCGGAGGCACCTCAAGTTGGAGCAGATCGGCCCGCATCCGCTCCAGTGGCGCGGTCTCCACGTGGATCTCGGTGGCCTCGGCCGGCGCGGTGGTCCCCAGCCAGCGGGCGAACGGACCGAGCGTGCTGGTCTGCACCAACGTGAAGATCACCACCAGCACGAAGACCGCGTCGAAGAGGCGCTCCGCGCCCGGCACCCGCTCCGAGAGCGGAATGGTGGCCAGCACGATCGGCACCGCCCCGCGCAGCCCGGCCCAGGACAGGAACGCCTGCTCCCGCAGGCCAAGCCGGAACGGCAACGCCGAGACGGCCACCGACAGCGGCCGGGCCAGCAGCACCAGCGCCAGACCGGCGACCACCGCCGGCAGCACCGCCGCGTCCAGCCGGCCCGGCGAGACCAGCAACCCGAGCAGCACGAACAGCCCGATCTGGGCGACCCACGCCAGCCCGTCGGCGAAGCCGAGGATCGCCTGCCGGTGCGACAGCCGGGCGTTGCCCAGCAGCACCCCGGCCACGTAGACGGCGAGGAAGCCCGAGGCGTGCAGCACGGCGCCGGCGGCGTACGCCAGGACGGTGATCCCCACCGCCGCGATCGGGTACAGCCCGGCGGACGGCAGCGCCGCCCGGCGCAGCGCCCACGTACCGGCGAGGCCCGCGCCCACGCCCACCGCCGCGCCGACGCCCAGCTCGTAGCAGACCAGGCCGACCTCGTACCACCACGGATGCGACCAGCCCGCGTGCGACAGCAGCACCACCAGCAGCACCACCGGGGCGTCGTTCATGCCCGACTCGGCCTCCAGTGTGGCCACCAGCCGCGGTGGCAGCCGCAGCCGTCGCAGGGTGGCGAACACGGCTGCCGCGTCGGTGGAGGAGAGCACCGCGCCGTAGAGCAACGCCAGCCGCCAGTCCAGACCCAACAACAGGTGTACGGCGATGCCGACCACCACGATGCTGACGATCACGCCGACCGTGGAGAGCGCGGAGGCCAACCCGAGGACCGGGCGCAGCGCGCTCCACCGGGCGGTCAGGCCACCCTCGGCGATGATCACGATGAGCGCGCAGAAGCCGAGGGTCCGGGTCAACTCGACGTCGTCGAAGCGGATACCCAGCCCGGCCTCGCCGATGGCCACGCCGAGCGCCAGGTAGAACAGCAGGCTGGGCACCCCGAGGCGGCTGGAGAGCCGGACGGCGCCGACCGCCACCAGCAGCACGGCCGCGCCGAGCAGCAATGCGATGTCCAGCCCGGGCGTCACGGTTGCCGAGCCCGGGCGGTCCTCACCCTGCGGATCCGTCGCGCAGTCGGTGCAGCACGTCGGTCAGCTCGGGGCCGGGCCGGTCGACGACGAACAGCTTGTCCCGGCTGGTCGCGCCGGTGCGCAGCGACACCGCGGCCGCCCGGACCCCCAACGCGTCGGCGAGGGCGCGGCGGGCCGCCTCGGTCGCCCGGCCGTCCACAGCCGGAGCGTGGACCGCGATCACCAGGGCGGGCCCGTACGTGCCGTCGAAGCGGCCGCCGACGGTGTTCCGGGAGGCGCCAGGCTTCACCCGTACCGCGACGGTGAGCGCGTCCTGCGGGGGCACCGACACGGCTCTCAGATCGGCCGGGCGTCGGTGAGCAGGGCGGTGGCCGGCGCACACGTCGCACACGGCGTGAAGCCCAGCTCGACGGCCTCGGCGACCGGAAGAGTCTCGGGCACCCGGCCGGCCAGGCGTCGGCACCCGGCCAGGTGGTAGCGGGGCCGCCCGTCGACCACCACGACGGGGTCGGGCAGCCGGGAGACCCGGGCCGCCTCGGCCGGGGTGATCGGCTGCTCGGCCGGCTCGTCGGCCAGCGCGTCGACCGACATCGTGTCGGCGGGGTACGCCTCGTCGCCCCGGGCCACGAAGGGCGATGCCGGGCTGACGGACGAGGAGCGTGACCCGTCGGCCGGGGTCACGAACGGCGCCTCGGGCTCGAACGGCGGGGCCGCGTCAAAGGACGGGGCCGCGTCAAAGGGCGGGGCCGCGTCGGGGTCGGACGGCGGCTCGGGTGGTTGCCGCCACCCGGTGCCGCCGTTGCCGACCGTCGAAGGTACGTGCTGGACCGGCACATCCGGCTCGGCCAGCGGTGGACCGTACGCGAAACCCGGCTGGGCCTGGCTGGCCCTGCGGAATGTCGCGCGGTCCCGCGGACCGGCCCGACCGGGATCCGCCGTCGCGCGGTTGGCGGCTGCCTGGCGGGCGCCCACCACCAACGCGACGGCGGCCAGCAGACTGGCCGCGATGGAAATGGTCAACAGAATGCTGGAGCCACCGGCCAGACCGAACACCAGCAGCACCACAGCGACGAGGATGAGCAGAAGACTCGCGACTATCACGGCTCACCCCCGCCGCGTCGTACCGTCCAGGCAGGGCCGGCGACCGTCACCATCTGCGGACAGCGATCGCCGGCCGGTGCTCAGCGTCCGGCTTCGAGGGCGCCGGAGCGCCCGCCGCCGTACGAACCGGCGAGACCTGCCGCCGCCAGCCCGTTGCCGCCGGCGACCCGGCCTGCCTCGGAGCGGGTCATCTCGGCTTCGAGGCCCTGGCCGCGACCGTCGAGGTCCCGCAGCTGGCTCTCCAGGTACGCCTTGAGCCGGGTGCGGTACTCGCGCTCGAACTGCTTGAGCTCCTCGATGTGCTTCTGCAGGGCCGTGCGCTTGGCGTCCAGGCCGCCCATGGCCTCCTGGTGCCGCTGGCGGGCGTCCCGCTCCAGGGCGTCGGCCTTCGCGCGCGCCTCGCGGGTCACCTCCTCGGCCTTGCTGCGGGCCTCGGACAGCAGCTGGTCGGCCTCGCGGCGCGCGTCGGACACGTGGTCGTCGGCGGTGCGCTGGGCCATCATCAGCACGCGGAGGGCCTGCTGCTCACCGTCACCGGTGACGCCGCCGGCCGGGCCGCCGGTCGCGCGGACCTGCTCCAGCTCGGCCTGCATGGCGCGGGCGGCCTGCTCGGCAGCGGACTTGTCGCGCTGCACCCGGTCCAGTTGGGCCTTGACGTCGTTGAGCTCCGCCGCCAGTCGGGCGTCGCCGCCGGGGCCGGCGGGGGCACCGCCACGGCCGCCGCGCTCCACCTGGGCGCGCAGCTCGTTGTTCTCCTCGATGAGACGGGCGAGCTCGCGCTCCACCTCGTCCAGGAAAGCGTCGACCTCCTCCTCGTCATACCCCCGCTTGCCGATCGGCGGCTTTTTGAAGGCGACGTTGTGGACGTCGGCCGGGGTCAGCGGCATCGAAACTCCTCGGGTCAGTTGCGGCCGCGAAAGCGCGTCGGTCATCAGGCAGATGCCCTGATCGACGGCCCTAACACGAACTCCATCAGCACGAACAGGATAACCAGGAGCACAAGGGAGGCCAGGTCGATGCTCACGGTACCAATTCGCAGCGGAGGGATCACACGCCTCAACGCGTTGAGAGGGGGATCAGTGACGCTCCACACGGATTCCAGTCCTGCCGATGCGCCGCGTCCCGGCTGCCACCGCCGGCCGTACTGCAGAACGGCGCTCAACACGAACCGGGACAGAAGAAGAAGCAGGAAGACATAAAGGACCAGGTACAGCACTTGCAGTAAGATCGACAACACGGTCAGCGACGTCCCTCGGGTCGGGCGGGGTCAACTCAGGCTGAAAAAACCGCCCTCAGCGATCTTGGCCTTGTCCTCCGCGGTGACCTGGACATTGGCCGGTGAGAGCAGGAACACCCGATTGGTCACGCGCTCGATCGTACCGCGCAGCCCGAACGCCAGACCGGCCGCGAAGTCAACCAGACGGCGGGCGTCGGCCTCGTCCATCTCGGTGAGGTTGATGATCACTGGTACGCCGTCGCGGAAGTGCTCACCGATGGTGCGCGCCTCGCGGTAGGTGGTCGGGTGCAGCGTGGTGATCTGGTACCGCTGCTCCTCCTCGGGCACGGCCACGCGCTCCCGCGTCGCGGCCTGCGGCGCGAGGGCCAGATTGTCGCGCGTGTGGTACGTCAGCGCGCCCGACGTGTCGCCGGCCGAGGACCGCGTGATCGACCGTACGCTGGACCGCTCGGCCCGCTCCGGACGCTCACCGTCACCGCGGTCGGACTCGCCGCCACGCCCGGTGGACCGCTCGGAGAGCCGGCCCCGCTCGCTGGAGCGCGGCCGGGGAGCCGGTGGCTCCTCGGTGTCGTCGTCGTCCTCGTCGGCGAACTCCTCGGCGTACCGGCTCTGCCGGTACCGCGAGTCGCGGTAGCCACCCTTGTCGTAGCCACCGTCGTCGTAGGCCCGCTCGTCGTCTTCCTCGACGAGACCGAGCCAGACCCCCGCCTTGCGCAGTGCACCCATCCCGCGCCCTTCCGTCCGCCGTGCGGCACTCGCCCCCGTGCCATGTCGCCCGTCGCGAGTGGACAACCATGCCCATCGGACCGGAACGGCAATCCCCCTGGCGCGCGATTCGCGTCGCGCGTCACGACCCCCACAAGGATCCGCCGCCCTGAAACAACACTGATGTAATTTGCCTGTCTCGCGGTCAGGCTACCGCAGCGTGGGACGCATTCCGAGCAACGCGCTACCGACGCGGACATGTGTCGCGCCGTATCGGATCGCGATTTCCAGGTCGCCGCTCATTCCCGCCGACAACGCTGTCGCTCCCGGATGGAGCGTCCGAAACGCCTCGGCCACCTCGGCCAGTCGGGCGAAGGCCCGCTCCGGCGACCACCCCAGCGGCGCCACCGCCATCAGACCGGCCAACCGCAGCGCGGGCGCGTCGGCCACCGCAGCGGCGACCGCCTCCAGCCCCGCGCCCTCATCGGCCGAGTCGGGCAACGCGCCGCCGCGCGCCGGGTCGCCGTCGATGCTCACCTGCACCAGGGCGTCCAGCGGCCGTTCCCGCTCCGCCGCCGCGTTACCCAGCGCGCGGGCCAGCCGCACGCTGTCCACCGAGTGCACGACGTCGGCGTAGCGGACGACCGAGCGGGCCTTGTTGCGCTGCAACTGCCCGATGAAGTGCCAGCGGGGGCGTACGCCTGCCGCAGCCACCTCGGCGGCCTTGCCGGCCGCCTCCTGGTCACGGTTCTCCCCCATGTCGGTCACCCCGAGCCCGGCCAACGCCAGCACGTCCCCGGCCGGGTACGTCTTGGTCACGGCGATCATCGTGACGTCGGCGTGGTCCCGGCCCGCGTCCGCGCAGGCGTCGGCGATCCGGGCTCGCACCTGGGCCAGGCCGGCCGCGAGTTCGGCGCGGCGGTCCGGTCGTACCGTGGCTGAACTGTCGGTCATCGGCGGCGCTCAGGAACCGTTCTTGAGAAAGTCGGGCACGTCCACGTCGTCGAAGAGCACCCGGCGCGGCGACTGGGCCGGAGCCGGCAGGGTGGCCGGCGGCGGCACCGGGGTGCTCTGCGGCGCCGGCTGGTTGGTGTTGGTCTTGCGGGTCGGCTCGGCCGCCTTGTACGCCGGCGTGCCACCGTCGAAGCCCGCCGCGATGACAGTCACCCGCACCTCGTCGCCGAGCGCGTCGTCGATCACCGCGCCGAAGATGATGTTGGCGTCCGGGTGGGCCGCGTCGGTGACCAGCTGGGCCGCGTCGTTGATCTCGAACAGGCCCAGGTCGGAGCCGCCGGCGATGGAGAGCAGCACGCCGCGAGCGCCGTCCATGCTCTGCTCCAGCAGCGGGCTGGAGATGGCCGCCTCGGCAGCCTCGACCGCGCGGTTCTCCCCGCGGGCGCTGCCGATGCCCATCAACGCGCTGCCGGCGCCGCTCATCACGCTCTTGACGTCGGCGAAGTCCAGGTTGATCAGACCCGGGGTGGTGATCAGGTCGGTGATGCCCTGCACACCGGAGAGCAGCACCTGGTCGGCCGTGCGGAAGGCGTCCATCATGCTGATGTTGCGGTCACCGAGCGCCAGCAGCCGGTCGTTCGGGATGACGATGAGCGTGTCGCACTGGTTGCGGAGTTCGTCTATCCCCGTCTCGGCCTGCACCTGGCGGCGCTTGCCCTCGAAGGAGAACGGGCGGGTCACCACGCCGATGGTCAGCGCGCCGAGCTTGCGGGCGATGTTGGCCACCACGGGCGCGCCGCCGGTGCCGGTGCCGCCACCCTCGCCGCAGGTCACGAAGACCATGTCGGCGCCCTTGAGCACCTCTTCGATCTCGTCGCGGTGGTCCTCCGCGGCGTTCTTGCCGACGTCCGGGTTGGCCCCGGCCCCCAGGCCACGGGTCAGCTCCCGGCCGACGTCGAGCTTGACGTCGGCGTCACTCATCAGCAGCGCCTGGGCATCGGTGTTGATCGCGATGAACTCGACGCCCTTGAGCCCAACCTCGATCATCCGGTTGACGGCGTTGACGCCGCCGCCCCCGATGCCGACGACCTTGATGACCGCCAGGTAGTTGTGCGGAGGTGTCATCTCCGGTCCTTTCCTTCGAGATTGGCTTCGGCCGACCGGGTACGGCGTGGCCAGACCAGCGGCCGACGACAGCTGTCACCAGCGAGAGTCAGGGGTGAACCCTCACCCTCTACTAGAGGCTTACAGTTATGTCAACCACTGAACCTCTTCGGGGCAACGTAAGCGCCACCACGCGATGAGCCAAGGACCTGACCGGCGTGTCGCCGCCGGAGCGCGACTCGTCACGTCCGGAGCACGCTCGCCGGTCAGCGGAAGGTCACCACGTCCGGCGCGCTCACGTCGATGCGCTTGCTGTCCTCGTCGAGCAACGCGGTGGCCACCCGGGCCTTGTCCGTACCCCGCGTGGCGTCGCCCCAGACCACCGCGCGGTCTCCGCGCAGCCGCAGGCTGATCCGGGCCAGCCCCTCCACCCTCAGCTCCACCAGCTCGGCCCGCAGTTGCGGGGTCAGCGCCCCGAGCACCTCCAGCGCGGCCCGGGTGTCCGGGTCGTCGGCGGCGGGCCGGGCCACCTGCACCAGCGGCAGCCCGGCGGGGCGGCGGGCCACCGTCTGGAACGCCACGCCGCTGCGGTCGACAAGCGCGAACGTGTCCGCCTGCGGCACCACCGCCACCGCCGTCCGCTCGGTCACCCGGACCACAAGCGTGCCCGGCCAGTCCCGCGACACCGTGGCCCGCTCCACCGGCGCCAACGCGCCGACCCGACGCGCGGCGGCCGCCAGATCCACCCGGGCCAGGGGCACCCCGTCGGCCACCCCCACCGCGTCGCGCACCTGCACGTCCGTGACCAGCCTGGCGCCCTCGACCGTCACCGTGCGGACCCCGAGCAGCCCGGTACCGAGGACCGTCCAGGCGACCATCCCGAGCAGGGCCAGCACCCCGGCGGCCACCGCCCACGGCAACGCCGCCCGCATCCGGCGCTGCCGGGCCCGGGCCATGAAGCGGCGGGTCGACGCCGGCACCGCGTCGCTGCCGGCCCGGACCAAC
>NZ_JBFAPG010000190.1:0-10665 GCF_040675595.1 Micromonospora sp. NPDC049580 | reverse complement strand
GCCAGCATCTCGTCGGCCGCCCGCGGCCCCCACTCGCCGGCGCGGTACGGCTCCGGCGTGGTGCCCTCCCAGGCGTGCTCCAGCGGGTCGATCACCTGCCAGCTCTGCTCGACCTCGGCCGCGTCCGGGAACAGGGTGCGGTCCCCGATCAGCACGTCCAGCACCAGCCGCTCGTACGCCTCCGGGCTGGACTCCGTGAACGCCTCGCCGTACTGGAAGTCCATCGCGATGTCGCGGACCTCCATGGTGGTGCCCGGCACCTTCGAGCCGAACTTGAGCACCACGCCCTCGTCCGGCTGCACCCGGATGACGAGCTGGTTGTTGCCCAGCGACTCCATGTCGGCGTCGTTGAACGGCAGGTGCGGCGCCTTCTTGAACATGATGGCGACCTCGGTGACCCGCCGGGGCAGCCGCTTGCCGGCCCGGATGTAGAACGGCACCTCGGCCCAGCGCCGGTTCTGGATGCCGAGCCGCACCGCCACGTACGTCTCCGTGGTGGAGTCGGGGGGTACGCCCTGCTCCTCCCGGTAACCGACCGCGCGTTCGCCGCCGACCCAGCCGGGCAGGTACTGGCCGCGGACGGTGTCCCGGGCGACGTCCTTCGGCAGGGTGATGGCCTTGAGCACCTTCAGCTTCTCGGCGCGGATCTCGTCGGCGTCGAAGCTCGTCGGCTCCTCCATGGCCACCAGCGCCAGGAGTTGGAGCAGGTGGTTCTGCAGCACGTCACGGGCGGTGCCGACGGTGTCGTAGAAGCCGGCCCGGCTGCCGATGCCGACGTCCTCGGCCATGGTGATCTGCACCGAGTCGACGTACTTCGAGTTCCACAGCGGCTCGAACAGGTTGTTGGCGAACCGCAGGGCCAGGATGTTCTGGACGGTCTCCTTGCCCAGGTAGTGGTCGATCCGGAAGACGTCCTGGCGGGTGAACACGTCGTCGACGAGGTCGTTGAGCGCCTTCGCCGACGGCAGGTCGTTACCGAACGGCTTCTCCACCACCACCCGGCGCCAACCGCCGGACTTCTCGTTGTCGGCCATCCCGGTGCGGGCCAGTTGCTTGAGCACGACGGGGAACGCGGCCGGGGGGATGGAGAAGTAGAACGCCGCGTTGCCGGCGATGCCGTGACTCTGCCGCAGGTCGTCCAGCGTCGAGGCGAGCTGGTCGAAGGCCGCGTCGTCGTCGAACGACCCGCCGACGAACTTGATGTTGCCGGCCAGCCGCGCCCACACCTCGTCCCGCCAGGGGGTGCGGGCGTGCTTCTTCGCCGCCTCGCACGCGAGGGTCTCGAAGTCGCCGTCACCCCAGTCGCGGCGGGCGAAGCCGAGGACCACGAAACCGGGCGGCAGCAGGCCCCGGTTCGCCAGGTCGTAGACCGCCGGGAGCAGCTTCTTGCGGGCCAGGTCGCCGGTCACCCCGAAGATCACCAGAGCGCACGGCTCGGGGATCCGGGGCAACCGGCGGTCCTGCGGGTCGCGTAGCGGGTTCGTCGAGCCACCTTCGGTTCGCGCCTCCGGGGCTCGCAACCCCGGTTCACTCCTCGCGCTCACGGTGCTCCCTCGCTTCCGCTTCTGTCACAGCGTCCATCCTCACGCCCGCAGCTCACCGGCCGCGTCGAGTAGTTGGGCGACGCCGGTTGCCCGGTCGGTCAGGTGCAGCCGCAGCAGCGGCCGCTTCCGACCCGCGAGGGCCTGCCGGTCGCCGGCGGCCTGTGCCGCCTGCAACTCACCGAAGGTGTACGGCTTGCCCGGCACCGCCAGGTCCTCGGTGACCGCGCCGGTCACCTGCAGGAAGCTGCCCACCTGCGGGCCGCCCTTGTGGTACTGGCCGGTGGAGTGCAGGAACCGCGGCCCCCAGCCGAAGGTGACCGGCCGACCGGACGCGCCGGCCAGCAGCGGCCGCAGCCGGGCCGCGTCGGCGTCGGCGAAGCGGTCCAGGTACGCCATGACGGCCAGGTAACCGTCGTCGCCGAGACCGTCGAGCAGCCAGCGCAGCACGCCGGCCAGGTCACCGGGCGCGCCCTGCGGCGCGTACACCTCGATCGCGCCCTCGGTGAACGACGGCGTCTCCGCCGGCAGGCCCGAGGCCAGGATCTTGTTGGTGTTCTCCTTGGACTCGGTGACGTTCGGCTGGTTGAACGGGTCGATGCCGAGCACCACGCCGGCCACCGCGGTGGCGTACTCCCAGGCCAGGAACTGCGCGCCGAGCGGGCCGTTGACGGCCACGTCCGGGTCGGCGCCGCCGCCCGGCACGTCACCGGGGGCCAGCGCGCCGCCGTAGCTGACGGTCAGCACGTCCGGCCCGGTGGCGCCGGGGCTCTGCGGGGACTCGACCACGACGGGCAGGATGCCCACTCCGGCCTTGCCGGTCGACTCGGCGATCAACTGCTCGGCCCAGTCACCCAGGCCGTCGATGCCGGTGCCGTCGGACACCAGGGCGACCTTGTCGCGGGCCAGCGTGGCCGCGGCACCCAACGCGGCGCCCAGCGCCAGCGCCGGGTTGTCGCGGTCGGAGCCGAGCGACTCGGCCAACGCGTCGGCCTGGTCGATCAGCTCGGCGACCTCGACACCGGCCAGCGCGGACGGCACCAGCCCGAACGCGGTCAGCGCCGAGTACCGGCCGCCCACGTTCGGGTCGGCGAGCACGGTGAACGCGCCCATCTCGGCCGCGGTGGCCTCCAGCGGCGAACCCGGGTCGGTGACGATGACGAAGTGCCGGCCGGCCTCCGCCTCGGTCATCCCGGCGTCCAGGAACGCCTGCCAGTAGGCGCGACGGTGGCTGTCGGTCTCCACCGTCGAGCCGGACTTGCTGGCGACGACCACCACGGTGCGCTCCAGCCGGTCACCCAGGGCCGCCCGGACCTGGCCCGGGTCGGTGGTGTCCAGCACGGTCAACGGCCGGCCCAGGGTCCGCGTGATCACCTCGGGGGCGAGCGACGAGCCGCCCATACCGGCGAGCACCACGTGGTCCAGGTCGGCCAGCTCCGCGGTCAGCTCGGCGAGCTGCACCAGCAGCTCCCGGCTGCGCCGGTGGGTGTCCACCCAGCCGAGCCGGACCTTCGCCTCGGCCTCGGCGTCCGGGCCCCACAGGCTTGCGTCCTTGGCGGCCAGCCTGCCGGGGACGCCGGCCTTGACCAGCGCCTCCCGGGTCGAGGCGGGCGCGGACTTGTCGACCGCGTCCGCGCCGTACACGGCGAGCCCGGCGGCTGCCTCCACCGGCCCTGCAAGAAGATCGCTCATGCCGCCACTCCGCTTCGCTGCACTCCGCCGTGGGACACCATGGCGCCGAGCCTGCTGATTCGATCGCTCACGCGCCACCCGCCTTCGCGGCGGCGTTCGCGTTGCCCTTGGCCGCCTTGTTCGGAGCACCCTTGCCGCTGCCGGCCGCCTCCAGCGACTTGCGGACGCCGTCGAGCAGCTCCTGCCAGCTCGCCTCGAACTTCTCCACGCCCTCGCGCTCCAGGGTGGCGATCACGTCGGCCATGTCCACCCCGACCGACTCCAGGTCCGCGAAGACCTTCCGGGCCGCGTCGTAGGCGCCGGTGATGGTGTCGCCGCGCGTCTCGCCGTGATCGGCGTACGCGTGGATGACCGACTCCGGCATGGTGTTGACCGTGCCGGGGGCGATCAGCTCCTCGACGTAGATCACGTCCCGGTAGTCCGGGTTCTTCGTCGAGGTGGAGGCCCACAGCGGCCGCTGCGGGTGCGCTCCGGCGGCCTCGAGCGCCTTCCAGCGGTCCGAGGAGAAGACCTCGGTGTAGCGCTCGTACGCCAGCTGGGCGTTGGCGATCGCGGCCTTGCCCTTCAGCGCCTTGGCCTGGTCGGAGCCGATCTTCTCCAGTCGCTTGTCGACCTCGGAGTCCACCCGGGAGACGAAGAACGACGCGACGGAGCCGATCTTCGACAGGTCGTGCCCGTTGGCCTTGGCCTGCTCCAGACCGGTCAGGAAAGCCTCCATGACCGCCGAGTAGCGGTCCAGACCGAAGATCAGCGTCACGTTGACGCTGATCCCCTCGGCGAGCGTGTCGGTGATCGCCGACAGGCCCTCCTCGGTGGCCGGGATCTTGATGAAGAGGTTGGGCCGGTCGACCAGCCACCACAGCGCCTTGGCCTCGGCGACCGTCTTGTCCGCGTCGTGCGCGCTGCGCGGGTCCACCTCGATCGAGACCCGGCCGTCCACGCCGGCGCTGCCGTCGTACGACGGGCGCATCACGTCGCAGGCCCACCGTACGTCGTACGTGGTGAGCATCCGTACGGCCTCTTCCACGTCCACGCCACGGATGGCCAGGTCGCGCAACTGCCAGTTGTACTCGTCGGCGTCGCTCAACGCCTTCGCGAAGATCGTCGGGTTGGTGGTGACGCCCGCGACGTGCTTCTCACGGCGGAGCTTGTCCAGCCCGCCGGAGCTCAAACGTACCCGGGAAAGATCATCGAGCCACACCGCCACACCCGCGGCGGTGAGCTCATTCAGCTTGTCCGTCATGCCGTCCACGCTCCCTCAGTTGCCGGTCGTGAAACCGGTGATGTCGCCCACCCGGGCCAGCGAGGCGTGTGCCGCCGCCACGATCCGGTCGGGGGTGAACCCGAACTGCTCGAAGAGCACGGTGTGCGGGGCGCTCGCCCCGTAGTGCTCCAGGCTGACGCTCTCGCCGAGGTCACCGACGATGCCGCGCCAGGACATGGCGATCCCGGCCTCCACGCTCACCCGTGCCTTTACCCCACGCGGGAGCACCGACTCCCGGTATGCCTCATCCTGCTCGTAGAACCACTCCTGGCAGGGCATCGAGACGACCCGGGTCGGCGTGCCGTCGGCCTCCAGCCGCTCCCGGGCGGTCAGGCAGAGCTGCACCTCGGAGCCGGTGCCGACGATGATCACCTGGGGCTTGCCGTTGGACGCCTCGGCCAGCACGTAGCCACCCTTGGCCACGCCGGCCACGTCACCCAGGACATCCCGGTCCAGGGTCGGCAGCGGCTGGCGGCTCAGCGCCAGCGCGGTCGGCCGGTCGGTGTGCTCCAGCGCCTGTCGCCAGGCCCACGTCGTCTCGTTCGCGTCCGCCGGGCGGACCACGTCCAGGCCCGGGATGGCGCGCAGCGCGGTCAGGTGCTCCACCGGCTGGTGGGTCGGGCCGTCCTCGCCCAGGCCGATCGAGTCGTGCGTCCAGACGTACGTCACCGGCAGCTTCATCAACGCGGCCAGCCGCACCGCCGGGCGCATGTAGTCGCTGAACACCAGGAACGTGCCGCCGTACGGGCGGGTGCCGCCGTGCAGCGCGATGCCGTTGAGGATGGCGCCCATGGCGTGCTCACGGATGCCGAAGTGCAGCGTCCGGCCGTACTCGTGGCCGGGGAAGTCCTTGGTGGCGTGCGCGGCCGGAATGAACGACGGCTCGCCCTTCATGGTGGTGTTGTTGCTCTCGGCCAGGTCGGCCGAACCGCCCCACAGCTCCGGCAGCACCGGCGCGAGCGCCTCGAGCACCTTGCCGGAGGCGGCCCGGGTGGCCACACCCTTGGCGTCGGCGGGGAAGACCGGCAGCGCCTCGGTCCAGCCGTCCGGCAGCACCCGGCCGGCCATCCGCTCGTAGAGCGCCGTGCGCTCCGGGTTCGCCTTCTTCCAGGCGTCGAACGCGGCGGTCCACTCCTGCTCGGCCTTGTCGCCGCGGCCCATCACCGTGCGGGCGTGGCCGAGCACCTCCTCGTCGACCTGGAAGGTCTGCTCCGGGTCGAAGCCGAGGATCCGCTTGGTGGCCTTCACCTCGTCGGCGCCGAGCGCCGAGCCGTGGATCTTGCCGGTGTTCTGCTTGTTGGGCGCGGGCCAGCCGATGATGGTGCGCAGCGCGATGAAGGAGGGACGACCGGTCTCGGCCTTGGCGGCCACCAGCGCGCGGTACAGCGCCTCGGCGTCCTCGTGGTAGTCACCCTGGTCGGCGTCACCGCTGCGCCAGTCGACGGTCTGCACGTGCCAGCCGTACGCCTCGTAGCGGGCCGCCACGTCCTCGCTCTTGGCGATGCGGGTGTCGTCCTCGATCGAGATCTCGTTGTCGTCGTAGATCACCGTGAGGTTGCCCAGCTGCTGGTGCCCGGCGAGGGCGCTGGCCTCGTGGCTGATGCCCTCCTCGATGTCGCCGTCGGAGACGATGCACCAGATGTTGTGGTCGAAGACCGACCTGCCCGGCTCGGCCTCCGGGTCGAACAGGCCACGCTCGCGACGGGCCGCCATGGCCATGCCGATCGCGTTGCCCAGGCCCTGCCCGAGCGGGCCGGTGGTGGTCTCCACGCCCGGGGTGTGACCGTGCTCCGGGTGACCCGGGGTCTGCGAGCCCCACTGGCGCAGCGACTTCAGGTCGTTCAGGCTCAGCGGGTAGCCGGAGAGGAACAGCTGGATGTAGAGGCTCAGGCTGGAGTGCCCGGCGGAGAGCACGAACCGGTCCCGGCCGGGCCAGTTCGGGTCGGCCGGGTTGTGCCGCATGACCCGGTTGAAGAGGAGGTAGGCCGCGGGCGCCAGGCTCATCGCGGTGCCCGGGTGGCCGTTGCCGGATTTCTCGACGGCATCCATGGCCAGGACGCGGACGGTGTCGACAGCCCGGCGATCGAGGTCGGACCAGTTGAGTTCGGAGTGCTCGGGTCGGTTGGCAGCCACGATGGTTGTGCTCCTCGGCAGATGGGCGGAACCCTCACTGATGACCCTATCGAGCGCGACTAAACGTGCGCCCGGGGATCTCCGCATGGTGTGCAGTACGTGACTCTGCGCCCAGACGTTCAACCCGGTGGTGTGACGGCCCGCACCGTTGTCGGGTCGGCCGGGCAGCCAAAACGACAACGCGTAGTGTGTGGGTCGGTGTGCGGCCCCCGAGCGGGCGCGGCCGACTCGATCTCCCCGTGCCGATGCCGGAAGGTGGCAATCCGTGAGCATGATCACCGAGCGCCCCGCGAGCAACCCCACCGGGCAGCCCCCGGTACGGGCGGCCGAGGGTCCGGTGGCGCGGCGGGACGTGCGCGCGATCGTGTCGGCGTACGTGGCGCTCACCAAGCCGCGCATCGTCGAGTTGCTGCTGGTCACCACCGTCCCGGCGATGATGCTCGCCGACGGCGGACTGCCGTCGCTGTGGCTGATGGCCGTGGTGCTCATCGGTGGCTCGCTCGCCGCGGGGGCCGCCAGCGTGCTCAACTGCTACATCGACCGGGACATCGACCAGTTGATGCGGCGGACCAAGCGGCGTCCGCTGCCGGCGCACACGGTGTCGCCGCGCAGCGCGCTCGTCTTCGGTCTGGTGCTGGCGGCGATCTCGATCGTTCTGATGGCGTTGTTCACCAACCTGCTCGCCGCCGGGCTGACGCTCGCCGCGATCGTCTACTACGACGTCGTCTACACCCTCTGGCTCAAGCGCTCCACCTCGACGAACACGTTCTGGGGTGGCGCCTGCGGTGCCGCTCCGGTGCTGATCGGGTGGGCGGCGGTCACCGGCGGGCTCGCCCCGGCGGCCTGGGGCCTGTTCGCGGTGGTCTTCTTCTGGCAGATGCCGCACTTCTACCCGCTCGCGATGAAGTACAAGGACGACTACGCCCGCGCCGGCATCCCGATGCTGCCCGTGGTGGCCTCCACCCGCCGGGTGAACGCCGAGATCCTGATCTTCGCGTGGCTCACCGTGCTCACCTCCCTCGCGGTCTGGCCGCTGGGCCTCAGCGCGATCTACGGCGTACCGACGCTGGTGGTGGGCGCGATCTTCCTGGTCGAGGCGCACCGGCTCTGCCGGCGGGCGACCCGCGGCGAGGCGGTCAAGCCGATGCGGCTGTTCCACTGGTCGACGACGTACCTGACCATCGTCTTCGTGGCCGTCGCGCTCGACGCGCTGATCTGACCCGCGTCGCGGGACGTCCCACGACGCTGCGGAAATCCGCGGACTAATCATGGTCGTGGATGAGTTGTCCGGGTTTAATGTCACATGAGAGTAACTTTCGGCATGAGTCGGATCGACTCAACCTGCGGGCACTGGACCCTGATTTGCCCGAGTGGTTAGTGCGGGAAAGTCCGGATATAACCGGACAGGGAGCCTGTGGCCTTCCTGAAACCTAGAGGTAATTGGCATCACAAAAGGTTCATGGTTCTCGCACGCGCGAGTGCAACTCTGCTTAGGCTTCGCGTCATGGCAGATGGTTCCGATACGACGCTGACGGCCGAGCAGACCGCCGGCGAGCAGGCCCCGCACGGCCTGGTCGCGGGCCTCCGGTCGTTCGCCGCCGGGCACGGCGGCGCGAAGGCCGTCATCGAGTACGTCGGTAAGCGCGGCGCACGGATCGTCCTCGTGGGTGCCGATGGTGAGTGGGGCGACCAGTTCGCCGAGGACACCGTCACCGCCCGGGAGGCGTGCGCCAAGGCGGGAGTCACCGTCGAGAACGCCTGGGAGCGTGAACTGATGGACCAGATGCGACCGAGCAACGACCTCTGGCGGTCGATGGCCCGGCGCACGATGGCCCGTTGAGATAGAGAGCTGAATTGACCAACCAACACCAGTCGACCCGGGGGGAACCCCGGGTCGCTCTCGTCACCTGCACCGATCTGGTCGACCTCGACCCAGACGACCGCCTCGTCCTCGACCCGCTCACCGCCCGGGGGATCGCCGCCGAGGCGGTCGTCTGGGACGACCCCGACGCCGACTGGTCCTCGTACGACCTCGTCGTGCTCCGCTCACCGTGGGACTACGCCCTGCGCCGCGACGAGTTCGTCGCCTGGGCCGCGTCGGCGCCCACCCTGGTCAACCCGGCCGACGTGGTGCGGTGGAACACCGACAAGCGCTACCTGGCCGAGCTGAGCGCCGCCGGGGTGCCGACCGTGCCGACGTCCTGGGTCGAGCCGGGCGAGACCTGGTCGCCGCCCGCCGAGACGGGCGAGTACGTGCTCAAGCCCTCGGTCAGCGCCGGCAGTCAGGACACCGGCCGGTACGACCTGGCCGACCCGGAGCACCGCGACCTGGCTCACGCCCACGTACGCCGCCTCTCCACCGCCGGCCGGACGACCATGGTCCAGCCGTACCTGAGCGCCGTCGACAGCGAGGGCGAGACCGCACTGCTCTTCCTGGCCGGCCCGGACGGGCTCGCGTACAGCCACGCCATCCGCAAGGGTCCGATGCTGACCGGCCCGGATCTCGGCCCGGACGGCCTCTACAAGGCCGAGGAGATCAGGTCCCGCGCCGCGCGGCCCGAGCAGTTGGCGGTCGCCGAGCGGACCCTCGCGGCGGTGCCCGGTGGCACGCGTCAACTGCTCTACGCCCGGGTCGACCTGATCCCCGGCCCGGACGGCGACCCGGTCCTGGTCGAACTGGAGCTGACCGAGCCGTCGCTCTTCATCGGGTACGCCGACGGCGCCCCCGACCGCCTCGCCACCGCGATCGCCACCCACCTGGCCCGCCGAGCCTGACCCGCCGAGCCTGACCCGCCGAGCCTCCGCGCCGACGTCTGCGCAACATCATGGAAGTAATGGCATCGGCGTGCTGGCGATGCCACTACTTCCTGGATCGAGCATGATCATGACAAGCGCACCGCGACATCTCCGATGTCGCGCGGGCGCGGGGGTTCAGGCGGTGACCGGGACGGCTTCGGCCTCGGTCGCGGTGGCCTGCGGCGCCGGGGCGGCCGGGCGGCGTTCGCGGGTGGACCACTGCACGGCGAGGGCGGCCAGCAGCACCAGGCACGAGCCGAGCATGTGCGCGCCGACCAGGACCGCCGGCACCTGGGTGAAGTACTGCACGAAGCCGATGAGCCCCTGACCCAGCTCCACCGCGAGCAGGACGACGGCGGCCCGGGTGGCCCGGGCCGCGCCGACCGCGCGGAACGCGAAGATCAACGCCACCGACAGGCCGATCAGCAGGAAGACGCCGTCGGCGTGCACCTGGGAGATCGACTCCGGGTCCAGTCCGTTGCGGGCCGCGCCGTGGTCGCCGGCGTGCGGGCCGCTGCCGGTGACCCAGGTGCCGATCACCAGCACCGCGACGGTGACGCCCGTGGTGACCCGGGCCAACGTGCGCAGGGGCGAGGGCACCACGGCGACCGTCGGGGCGTCCGGTTCGTCGACCCGCCGCCAGAGGGCGTACGCGGCGGCGATCACCGCCATCGAGGCGAGGAAGTGCAGCCCGACCACCCACGGGTTGAGGTTGGTGAGCACCGTGATGCCACCGATCACCGCCTGGGCGGGAATGCCCAGGAAGACGGCGACGGCGAGGGTCAGCAGCCCGCGGCGGCGCGGCCGGTGTGCCAGGACGGCCAGCACGGTGGCCAGCGCGATCAGGCCCACCGCGAAGGTCAGCATCCGGTTGCTGAACTCGATCACCCCGTACACGCCCATCTCGGGCGTGGTGACGTACGAATCGTCGGTGCACCGGGGCCAGGTGGGGCAGCCGAGGCCCGAGGCGGTCAGCCGGACCGCCCCGCCGGTGACGACGATGCCGACGTTCGCGATGATCGAGGCGAGCGCGAGGCGGCGCAGCAGGAGACCGGAGACCGGACGGACGATGCGGTTCACGGCGCAAATCCTACGCACCGTAGTGATCGAGGTTCGTCCGACTCCGCAGGGTCGGTGGTTCGGATCACCGGGGCCCGGGTTTGCCACCCTCCGGGTAATTACGTAACGTTGGTGTTGTGAAAAACGCGGCGGCGCTCTCCGGGCACCAGCCGACGGCTG
>NZ_JBFAPG010000189.1:0-10668 GCF_040675595.1 Micromonospora sp. NPDC049580 | reverse complement strand
GGCGTGCCAGGTACCTGTCACGCCGGCCGGACGGCTCCGGGAACTCCTCAGCGAACGGCGAGTCACCGAACGGCGAGTCAGCGAACGGCGAGCGGCTGCGCGGCCGGGCCGACCGGCGCCGGCAGGGCACCGGCACCACCCAGGTAACCGTGGATCGCGGCGGCCGCCGCGCGCCCCTCGGCGATGGCCCACACGATCAGCGAGGCGCCCCGGTGCATGTCACCGGCGACGAACACGCCGTCGGCGTCGGTCTGCCAGTCGTCGCGGGCGTCGATCGCTCCCCGCGGGTTGCGGGTCACCCCGAACTGCTCCAGCAGCGGCTGCTGCTCGGTGCCCTCGAAACCGATCGCCAACAGCACCAGGTCCGCCGGAAGCTCCCGCTCGGAGCCCGGGACGACGGTGACCATCCGCCGGCCGTCGCGCTTCTCGACGGTCACCTCGGCGATCCGCACCGCGCGCACCTGACCGGCGCCGTCGTCCACGAACTCCTGCACGGCCACGGCGAAGACCCGCTCGCCACCCTCCTCGTGCGCCGGGTAGCTGCGCAGGATCCACGGCCAGGTCGGCCACGGGTCCCGGGCCTCGTCGCGCTCCTGCGGCGGCTGCGGGTACAGGTCGAGCTGGTGCACGCCGGCGGCGCCCTGCCGGTGGGCGACGCCGAGGCAGTCGGCCGCCGTGTCCCCGCCACCGATGATCACCACGTGCTTGCCTGCCGCGTCGATCGGGGTGCCGTCCGGCAGCACCGCGCGGGCCGCCCGACCCTCGCCGGTGACCGCCACGCCAGGCCCGCCGCCGGCCGCCGTGGCGACCGCGCGATTCGCCGCGACCAGGTGCGCCATCGCCTGGTGTACGCCCCGCAGCGCCCGCCCCGGGGTCTCCGGGGTGTCCCGGCCCTGCAAGGCCCCGCAGGCCAGCAGCACCGCGTCGTGCTCGGCGCGCAACTGCTCGGCGGTGACGTCGAGGCCGACGTTCACGCCGGTGCGGAAGCGCACCCCCTCGGCGGCGAGCTGCGCCAACCGGGCGTCGATGTGCCGCTTCTCCAACTTGAAGTCGGGGATGCCGTACCGGAGGAGGCCGCCGATCGCGTCGTCGCGCTCGTACACCGTCACGGCGTGACCGGCGCGGGCCAGTTGCTGGGCGGCGGCCAGGCCGGCGGGCCCGGAACCGACCACGGCGACCGACCGGCCCGACGGCGCCGGCACCGGGCGCGGGATGAACCCGCGCGCCGCGGCCGCGTCGGCGATCTCCACCTCGACCTGCTTGATGGTGACCGGCTGGCCGCCGGCGATACCCAGCACGCAGGCCGCCTCGCAGGGCGCCGGGCAGAGCCGGCCGGTGAACTCCGGGAAGTTGTTGGTGGCGTGCAACGACTCCACCGCGGCGTCCCAGTTGCCGGTGCGGACCAGGTCGTTCCAGTCCGGGATGCGATTGCCCAGCGGGCAGCCGTCGTGGCAGAACGGGATGCCACAGTCCATGCATCGCGTGGCCTGCTCGCGGATGAGTTCCTCGCCGGCCGGCGGGTACACCTCACGCCAGTCGCTGATCCGCACCGGCACCGGGCGGCGGGCCGGCAGCCGCCGGTCGTAGCGCAGGAAACCGTTCGGGTCAGGCACGTGCCACCTCCTGGGCAGCCACCCGCGGGGCGGGCGGCACCGGCATCGCCGGCACAGCGGGCGCGGTCAGTTCTGTCATGACCGCGTCGTCGACGTCGCGGCCGGCTGCTTCGGCGGCCCGCATGATCTCCAGCACCCGGCGGTAGTCGCGGGGTACCACCGCGGTGAACTCGGACACCGCCTCCGGCCAGCGCTTGAGCAGCTCCTCGGCGACCGCCGACCCGGTCTCGGCCACGTGTCGCTGCACCAGTTCGTGCAGCAGCGTCTGCTCCTGCTCGCCCAGCGGCGCCAGGTCGACCAGTTCCGTGTTGACCCGCGCGGTGTCCAACAGGTGCACGAACGCCGTCCCGCCGGACATGCCGGCGGCGAAGTTGCGGCCGGTCGCGCCGAGCACCACCACCGTGCCGCCGGTCATGTACTCGCAGCCGTGGTCGCCGACGCCCTCGACGACGGCGACCGCGCCGGAGTTGCGGACCGCGAACCGCTCCCCCACCCGGCCGCGCAGGAAGACCTCGCCCGACGTGGCCCCGTACAGGATGGTGTTGCCGGCGATGATCTGATCCTCCGCGCGCTGCCCCGGCTCGGCGTCGGGGTCGAGGAACGGCGCGGCGGCGTCCGGACGGACGATGAGCCGGCCCCCGGAGAGGCCCTTGCCCACGTAGTCGTTGGCGTCGCCGTGCAGACGCAGCGTCACCCCGCGCGGCAGGAACGCGCCGAACGACTGCCCGGCGGTGCCGTGCAGCACGAACTCGACGGTGTCGTCCGGAAGGCCGCCCCCGCCGAAGCGGCGGGTCACCTCGCCGCCGAGCATCGCGCCGACGCTGCGGTGCTCGTTGCGCACCGCGACCTCGACGCGGACCGGCGCACCCTCGGACAGCGCCGGCCGGGCGAGCGCGATCAGCTCGTTGTCCAGAGCGTGCTCCAGGCCGTGGTCCTGGGCGCGCACCCCGCGGCGGGCAGCGCCGGCGGGCAGTTCCGGCAGGTGCAGGACGGGTGCCAGATCGAGCCCGTGGGCCTTCCAGTGCGACACCGCCGGGGCCACGTCGAGCAGTTCGGTCTGCCCGATGGCCTCCTCGATGGACCGGAAGCCCAGCTCGGCCAGGTACCCCCGAACCTCCTCGGCGAGGAACAGGAAGAAGTTCTCCACGAACTCCGGCGTGCCCGTGTACCGCTCGCGCAGCACCGGGTTCTGGGTGGCGATGCCGACCGGGCAGGTGTCCAGGTGACAGACCCGCATCATCACGCAGCCCGAGACGATCAGCGGCGCGGTCGCGAAGCCGAACTCCTCCGCGCCGAGCAGCGCCGCGATCAGCACGTCCCGGCCGGTCTTGAGCTGGCCGTCGACCTGCACGGTGACCCGGTCGCGCAGCTTGTTGAGCAGCAGCGTCTGCTGCGCCTCGGCCAGCCCCAGCTCCCACGGGGTGCCGGCGTGCTTGAGCGAGTTCATCGGGGACGCGCCCGTGCCGCCGTCGTGGCCGGAGATCAGGATGACGTCGGCCTTGAGCTTGGCCACACCGGCGGCGACAGTGCCCACACCCACCTCGCTGACCAGCTTGACGTGCACCCGGGCGGCCGGGTTGACGCACTTCAGGTCGTGCACGAGCTGGGCCAGGTCCTCGATGGAGTAGATGTCGTGGTGCGGCGGCGGCGAGATCAGGCCGACGCCGGGAGTGGCGTGCCGGGTCCGGGCGATCCACGGCCAGACCTTGTTGCCGGGCAGCTGGCCGCCCTCGCCGGGCTTCGCGCCCTGGGCCATCTTGATCTGCAGGTCGTCGGCGTTGACGAGGTATTCGCTGGTGACACCGAACCGGCCGCTGGCGATCTGCTTGACCGAGGAGCGCCGCAGCGGGTCGTGCAGCCGATCGACGTCCTCGCCGCCCTCGCCGGTGTTGGACTTGCCGCCGAGGCGGTTCATCGCGATGGCGAGCGTCTCGTGCGCCTCGGCCGAGATCGAGCCGTACGACATGGCGCCCGTGGCGAACCGCTTGACGATCTCGGTGGCCGGCTCGACCTCCTCGATCGGCACCGCCGGGCGGACCCCGGTGCGCAGGGTGAACAGCCCGCGCAGCGAGCCGGCCTGCGCGGCGAGCGCGTCGACCTTGGCCGTGTACTGGCGGAAGACGTCGTACTGCCGGCTGCGGGTGGCGTGCTGGAGCAGGAAGACCGTCTCCGGGTTGAACAGGTGCAGCTCACCCTCGCGGCGCCACTGGTACTCGCCGCCGACCTCCAGCCGGTCGGAGCCGACGGTGCCGGCCGGCGGCCAGGCCAGCGCGTGCCGGGCGGCCACCTCGGCGTGCACACCGGCCAGCCCGACGCCGCCGATCCGGCTCGGGGTGCCCCGGAAGTAGCGGTCGACCAGCCGGGTGTCCAGCCCGACCGCCTCGAAGACCTGCGCACCGCAGTACGACGAGACCGTCGAGATACCCATCTTCGACATGATCTTCAGGACGCCCTTACCGAGCGCCTTGGCGTAGTTGCGCACCGCGGCCGCGGGCTGCACGCCGGCCAGCGTGCCCGTGGTGATCATGTCCTCCACGGACTCGAACGCCAGGTACGGGTTGACCGCCGCCGCGCCGTACCCGATCAGCACCGCCGCGTGGTGCACCTCCCGGCAGTCGCCGGACTCCACGATCAGCGCCGCCTGGGTGCGGGTCTGCTCCCGCACCAGGTGCTGGTGCACCGCGGCGGTGAGCAGCAGCGACGGGATCGGCGCGAGATCGGCGTTGGAGTCCCGGTCGGAGAGCACCAGGATGCGGACGCCGTCCTCGATGGCCTCGGAGACGTGCCGGCAGATCTCGATCAGTCGCGCCTTGATCCCGGCGGCGCCCTCGCGGATGCGGTACAGCCCGGAGACCCGCACCGCCTTGAAGCCGGGCAGGTCACCGTCCTCGTCGATGGAGAGGATCTTCGCCAGCTCGTCGTTGTCGATGATCGGGTGCGGCAGCACGATCTGCCGGCAGCTCGCCGCGCCCGGGTCGAGCAGGTTGCCCTCCGGCCCGATCGTCGACGCCAGGCTGGTCACCAGCTCCTCACGGATGGCGTCCAGCGGCGGGTTGGTGACCTGGGCGAAGAGCTGGTGGAAGTAGTCGTAGAGCAGCCGCGGCCGGGTGGACAGCGGCGAGATCGGGGTGTCCGTGCCCATCGAGCCCAGCGGCTCCGCGCCGGTACGCGCCATCGGCGCGAGCAGGACCTTCAGCTCCTCCTCGGTGTAGCCGAAGGTCTGCTGGCGGCGGCGCACCGAGTCGTGGGTGTAGACGGTGTGCTCACGGGGCGGCAGGTCGTCCAGCTCGATCAGCCCGGCGTGCAGCCACTCGCCGTACGGCTGCGCGGCGGCCAACTCGGACTTGATCTCGTCGTCGTGCACGATCCGCCCGGCCACGGTGTCGACCAGGAACATCCGGCCCGGCTGGAGTCGCCCCTTCGCGACCACGTGAGCGGGGTCGAGGTCGAGCACGCCCGCCTCGGAGCCGAGCACCACGAGGCCGTCGTCGGTCTGCCACCAGCGCCCCGGGCGCAGCCCGTTGCGGTCCAGCACCGCGCCGACGATCTCGCCGTCGGTGAAGGCCACCGACGCCGGACCGTCCCACGGCTCCATGAGGCTGGCGTGAAAGCGGTAGAAGGCACGCTTGGCCGGATCCATCCCGGGGTCGTTCTCCCAGGCCTCGGGGATCATCATGAGGACCGCGTGCGGCAGGCTTCGCCCGGCCAGGTGCAGCAGCTCCAGAACCTCGTCGAAGTTCGCCGAGTCGGAGGCGGCGGGGGTGCAGACCGGGAAGACCCGCCGGATGTTGCCCGGCACGTTCGGCGAGCGCAGGAGCGCCTCGCGGGCCTGCATCCAGTTGCGGTTGCCCCGGATCGTGTTGATCTCGCCGTTGTGGGCGATGAAACGGTACGGGTGCGCCAGCGGCCAGGACGGGAAGGTGTTGGTGGAGAAGCGGGAGTGCACCAGCGCGATCGCGCTCTCCACCCGCTCGTCACGCAGGTCGGGGTAGAACGCCGGCAGCTGGTCGGGCGTCAGCATGCCCTTGTAGACCATGGTGCGGCTGGACAGCGACGGGAAGTACGCCGGCACGCCCCGCTCGGCGGTCTCCCGCTCGGCCTGCTTGCGCAGGCAGAAGGCCACCCGGTCCAGGTCGATGCCGCTGAGGGCGGAACCGGCCGGCCCGGCGGGCGAGTCGGTGAGGCGGTGGGCGGCCACGAAGACCTGCCGCACCCGGGGCATGGCCGCCAGGGCGGTGTCGCCGAGCCCCTGCGGCTCGATCGGCACGTCCCGCCAGCCGAGCAGGTCCGCGCCCTCGACCAGCGCGTACTTCTCGACCACCCGGCGGGCACGGGCCTCGGCAGCGTCGTCGTCGGGCAGGAACACCAGGCCCGTGGCGTACTCGCCGGCCGGTGGCAGCGTGACGTCGGCAACCGCGCGCAGGAACGCGTCCGGGACCTGGATCATGATGCCCGCGCCGTCGCCGGTGTTGGGCTCCGCGCCCCGGGCACCCCGGTGGTCCAGGCGGCAGAGCGCACCGAGCCCGTTGGCGACGACCGCGTGGGACCGTCGGCCGTGCATGTCCGCCACGAAGGCCACCCCGCAGGCGTCGTGCTCCTGCGCCGGGTCGTAGAGGCCCTGGGCGGGCGGATGGGGGCCGGGCGTCGGGGACGCCTGCGGGCTGTGCGGGTGCGGCTGTGTCATGTCCGCGTACGGCTGAGCCACCGGGCCTCCTGTCGTCACTCAGGTTGGATCATGGTGGGGACGACGTCGGCCCGTGGGTCTGTTGAGTCTACGTTAGGGCTGGGGGCACAAGGCCACTCAAGATTGATCACACCGTCCAGAGTCTGGGACGTGTAGTCTCGCGCGGTGGATTCGGTGCACAAGGACATCTTCGACCGGTTGGAACGCTTCTACGACGCGGTGCCCCGCGACGTCGCCGGCGCCGAGGAGCACGGCGGGTTGGTGCTGTTCGTCCGCGAGGGTGCCGGTTGGCCGTTCTACGCCCGGCCCCGGATCGGCGCCACCGATGCGCCGTCCCTGGCCGACGTGAGCTCGGTGCGGGAGCGCCAGCGGGAGCTGGGCCTGCCGGAGGCCTTCGAGTGGGTGCACGAGACGACCCCGGAGCTGCTGGCGGTGGCCCGCTCGGCGGGGCTGAACGTGCTGGAGGCCCCGCTGATGGTCCTCGACGAGACCGCGCTGCCCGACCCGGCGACGCTGTCCGACGTACCGGTGCGGGTGCTGGCGGCGGACTCGCCCGACTTCGCCGCCGACGTGGCCGCCCGGCGGGCGGTGGCGGCCGTGGCGTTCGGCGCCGCCGGCACCGCGGCCGGCCCGGCCGGGCCGGCCGAGCGCGACGCGGCGGTCACCGAGTTGGAGCTCGCCGCGCTGGATGAGGAGCGGGCCCGGATCGCCGACGGCCGGCGGATCTCCGCGCTGGCCGGGACGCCGACCGAGGGCGCGCTGGCCAGCGGCATGGCGATGCGGGTGGACGACGTCGCGGAGATCGCCGGGGTAGCCACCCTGCCGGCCGCGCGCCGTCGCGGCATGGGCGCCGCGCTGACCGCCACCCTCGCCCGCGAACTGCTCGCCGCCGGCACCGACCTCGTCTTCCTCTCCGCGGGCAGCGAGGAGATCGCACGGGTCTACCTGCGGGTCGGCTTCCGCCGCATCGGCACCGCCTGCATCGCCGAACCCGCCGCCCTGATCCCCTGAACCGCGCGACTTCGCAGAGCCACGCGGTTTCCCAGAGCCACGCGATTTCGCAGAGCCACGCGGTTTCGCAAAGCCACGCGGACGGTCAGGCCGGCGGACGCCACTGGGCCGCGGAGGCGGCGGCGCTGGAGAGCAGCCGCGAGTTGATGGTGCCGAGCGCGGCGTCGCGGGCGCGCAGCGCCAACCGGCCCCGGGTCTGGAGCACCGCCGACATGCGCCGGGTCTGGCGGACCACTGTCGCCGCCCGGGGACGGCGCACCCGGTCGTACGTCTGCACGGCGTCGGGCAGGCGGGCCTCGCGCAGCAGCGAGGCGAGCGTCGCGGCGTCCTCGAAGGCGAGGCAGGCGCCCTGGCCGAGGTGCGGCGGCATGGCGTGCGCCGCGTCGCCGAGCAGCACCACCCCGCCCGGCCCGACTCCGAAGCCGTAGGCGCGGGGCAACGGGCGCAGCTCACGGACCTCCTGCTGCACCAGGTCGCTCGGGTCGGTGGCGTCGAGCAGCGCGGCGATCGGCGCCGGCCAGCCGGCATACCAGCGGCGCAGGAGGGCGAGCTGGGTCTCCGGCGGCTCGGGGCGGGGAGCGCCGGCGGCGGTGGCCACCCAGTAGATGCCACCCCGACTGGAACCGCCCGAGGAGCCACGCTCGCCCAGCGAGGCGGCCACGAACCGGTAGCCCGCGCCGAGAACCTCGCCGGCGATCGGCTGGTCGGCGGGCAGCCGGGGCGCCCGGTACCAGGGGATGACAGCCCGCCAGGCCGCGCAGCCGGAGCTGACCACGCCGGACTCGGGGGCCAGTTGGCGACGGATGACGCTGTCCGTGCCGTCCGCGGCGACCACCAGGTCGGCCTCGATGGTGTGCCGTCCGTCGCTCACACCCGGGCGCTCGCCCGGCTCGACGCGAACGTGGCGCACGGTCACCCCGGTACGCAGCTCGACCCGGTCACCGAGGCCGGCGATCAACGCGTCGTGCAGATCCTCCCGGTGCACCACCACCGGCATCCGGTCGGCCGGCGTCGGCCGGGGTTGCACCAGCCAGTGCCCGTCCGGGCGGCGGACCCCACCGTCGGGCAGCGGGGTGGCGATGGCGGCCAGACCGGCGCCGAGGCCGAGGGCCTGCAACGCGCGGACGCCGTTGGGCCAGAGCACCACGGCGGTCGGCTCGGGGCGGACCCGCTCGGCGCGGTCCAGCAGGGTGACCTGCCAACCGGACCGGGCCAGCGCGCCGGCGACCGCGAGGCCTCCGACCCCGGCGCCGACCACCACCGCGCTTCGCATCGGTGCCGCCCCCGCTCAGCTGTCCCGGTCGGCGGGGCGTACGCCGGCGGCGTCGGCCCGGTCCTCGTCGCGCGCCTCGCGCGGGTCATCCGTCGGCCCGTCGGCGCGGGCGCTGGCTGCCTCGCCGTCGGTCGCCTCGTCGTCGAGCGGCTCGGCGCCCTCGGGGCGTACGTCGTCGGCCGCCTCCGGCGGCGCCACGCCGGTGTTCCGCCAGGTGTCGTACTGCTCCTCGCTGACCACCCGGTAGCCCTCCGGGGCGGCGGCGCGCGCGCCGGTCTGGCCTTCGGAGACGTCGACCTGGGACAGGTCGGACGTGGTGGGCGGCGTGGGGGTGGCGGCCGGGCCGATCGGGATCAGGTACTCCCGGGGGCCGCGGACCCGCACGAAGTAGATCAACGCGCCGAGGAAGACCAGGGCGGCCGTCCAGACGTTGAGCCGTACGCCGAAGATCTGGTTCGCCTCGTCGGTGCGCATCAGCTCGATCCAGAACCGGCCGGCGGTGTAGCCCATCACGTACAGCGCGAACGCCCGGCCCCGCCCGAGCCGCAACCGCCGGTCCAGGATGAGGACCAGCGCGACCACGCCCAGGTTCCACAGCGCCTCGTAGAGGAACGTCGGGTGGTAGAGGCCGGGTTCGAGGATCGGCTGCCCGGCGTCGTCCCGCAGCGCGTGCCCCGGGTTGTCCGGGTCCATCCGGTGGATCTCCAGGCCCCACGGCAGCGTCGTGCGGCCACCGAACAGCTCGTTGTTGAACCAGTTGCCGAGCCGCCCGACGGCCTGGGCCAGCGGCAGCCCGGGCGCGAGCGCGTCGGCCACCACGCTGAACGGGATGCCCAGCTGGCGGGCGGCGATCCACACGCCGATGGCCCCACCGGCGACGGCGCCCCAGATGCCGAGACCGCCCTCCCAGATGGCGAACGCCTTCATCGGCTCGCCACCGGCGCCGAAGTACTTCTCCGGAGAGGTGATCACGTGGTAGATCCGGGCGCCGATGATGCCGGTCGGCACCGCCCACACGGCGATGTCGAGCACCGCGCCGGGCGCGACGCCGCGCTGACGCAGACGGCGTTCGGTCACCCAGCAGGCCAGCACGATGCCGGCGATGATGCACAGCGCGTACGCCCGGATCGGGACCGGCCCGAGCTGCCATACCGCGGTGCTGGGACTGGGCAGGGCCGCCTGGGGGGACAGCGAGGCGATGGTCACGGGTGCACACGCTACCGCTGCGCACCCCCGCAGCGGCACCCCGGGCCGCCGTGCGCGGATCCCGATGACTTCTGGTTTGCGCCGCCGTACGCTCTTTGTCCATGAGCGCGCTCACCTGGGCGGTCGCCGCGGTCGTCACCGACGCCGCCGGCCGGGTGCTGCTCTGCCGCCAGGGCCGGGGCCAGCGCCGGTACGCGTTGCCCGGCGGCCGGCTGCGCCCGGCGGAGAGCCCGGTGCGGGCGGCGCTGCGCGACATCCGCACCGAGACCGGCTGGGAGATCGACCTGGTCGACCTGGTGGGCGTCTACCACCTCGACGGCCCGACGACGCACACGCGAGCCGGGCGGGCCGGCCCGCTGCCGGACATCCTGGTGCACGTGTTCCGCGCGCGTGTCGCCGAGGGCCGGCCGAGTGCCGACCCGCCGCCGGGCTGCCGGCTGTCCTGGCACGCCCCCGGGGTGCTGCCCGAGGCCGTCACCCCGCTCACCCGGGCGGCCGTCACCGACGGGCTCGCCGGCCGCTCCGGCGTCCTGCGCCGCGTCTCCTGGGCGCTCGACACCGTCACCCCTACGCCGCCGGGCCGCCCCACCGGGGAGGGCCAAGCTGCCGCGCCGGCCGGGCCGATCGCGGATCGCGATGAGCGATCGGGGGCCGGTCAGCCGCCGGAGCAACGCGGCGAGCCGACAGCGGACCCGTCCCTACTGCCCTGACTCCGCACTGCCGGCAACCGCACTGCCGGACGCCGCACTCACCGCGGCCCGGGCCAGCGGGGGTCACGGGTCGTTGATGCCCGCGCCCTGGGGAGCGCACGCGCCGCAGAGCCGTATAACTGTTTGTCATGTACATGAGACACAAGTAATAGTGTCTTGAGATTTCGGAGT
>NZ_JBFAPG010000188.1:0-10719 GCF_040675595.1 Micromonospora sp. NPDC049580 | reverse complement strand
CCACCCCGCCCCCGTCGTGCCGCCGGCGCTCACCGTCGCCGACAGCAACCTCAGGCGACCGGGCCGAACTGTCACACCGACTCCGGCCGGATGCGAACCGTCACGCCGGCTGCGGAACCCGCCCCCGGCCCCGCCGCGCCCGACCGGACGGCGGAGCCTCCGGCCGGCCCTCCTCGGGCACCGGGCCCAACTCGTCGTCGGGGTCGCCCTCCAGGTCGGAGTCGTCCGCGCTCACCGCGAGGGCCAGCTCGTCGTCGAGGGCCGCGGGCCCGTCGCCGCCGCCGGAGAAGCCGTCGTCGAGAGAGTCACCGCCCTCGAGGGAGACGTCGTCGAGCGGGCCGTGACCCAGCGGACTGGTACGCAGCGAGCCGTACTCAGGCAACTCGAAGTCGTCGTCGAGCGGGCGGTCGTCGCGCAGCACCGGCGCCTGCTCGTCGGGCACCGGTTCGGTGGGCTCGCCGTGCACGCGGCTCTCGATGGCCGCGTCCTCGACCGTGCTGGTGGTCATGGTCGGCCGGTTGCGCAGGAAGCGGGCCCGCCCCCGGGACAGGTCGTGGCCGACGGCGACCGCCTCCAGCTCGTAGAGGGTGCGGTGGTTGCCCGCGTCGTCGGTCCAGTCACGGGTGTAGAGCCGGCCGCAGACCACCACCGGGTCGCCGACCATCACCGAGGCGGCCACGCCCTCGGCGAGCTTGCGCCAGCAGTTGACGCGGACGCGCAGCGAGTTGCCGTCGACCCACCGACCGCTGTCGCGGTCGAGCCGGCGGGCGGTGGAGGCGACCTTGAAGTTGGCCACCAGGGTGTTGCTCTGGGTCGTACGCCGCCACTCGGGCGCGGTCAGAATGTTGCCGACAATCGTGACGTACGTGTCGAACATCGTCCCTCCAGGGGATCCGGGGTCTGCCAGCGAGTCGACTCGGCACCGAGCCTGTGCGCTCTCGTCGGCTGCCGCCAGCACCACCACCCCGGCCTGTGGATGACGGGGCCACCTGTGGACAACGCCCTGATCACACCCCCGATGTGGTACGGCCGACCCACCTGTCCGGGCGCCGTCGGTTCCGGAGCCGCCCGAACTGGGTATGGATTTGATCAACGCACCACCGACAAGCTCCACGTCGACGAGAGGTCAGCGCCATGACGATCACTACTTTCGGCTCCGCAACCGTTTCCGAGGTGCGGCGATGAGCGCCGTGGCGAACCCGGCGACCGTGGGCGAGTGCCTGCGGGTGGGTGCGGGGTTCTCCCAGGGCGACCGCAACTGGATCGCCGAGCAGTTCGCCACCCTCGACGCCCGGCTGGCAAGCTTCCACGCCGACGCCACCGAGCTTGAGGTGTCGGTGAAGGACCGGGAGGCCCGGGGCCAGAAGGTCACCCTGGAGTGCTGGATCGCCGGCCGGCAGAAGATCGTCACCACCTCCGCCGAGGAGGACCTGCACGCCGCCCTCAACGACGTCCGCGACGACCTGCGCCGGCGGCTGAACGACGCCAAGACCCGGCAGGAGCCCCGGCACAACAAGCACCTGCGGGACATCCCGCAGCCGCAGGGCGAGGTCGACCCGACCGACGAGTCGGACGCGCTGCCCGCCGCCGACCCGAGCCGCGCCGACGCCGAGACGGCCTGACGCGTACCCCTGCCATGCCCCGGCCGGCAGGCACGGCCGGTCGGGGCAGGCAGCGTGGGGCTACCGCCGGGTAGCTTGCCGGCGTAGCGTCGCGTTCGTGGAACCGGACGTGTTGGGGCCGCCGTACGAGCGGCAGACGATCGACCTGGGCACCGACGACGAAGGCCCCGTTGTCGCGACCCTGGTCCGGCGGCGGGCCGAGCGCCCCACCGGGCGGGCGGTGCTCTACGTGCACGGCTTCGTCGACTACTTCTTCCAGACCCACCTGGCCGACTTCTTCGCCGAGCGCGGCTGGGACTTCTACGCCCTCGACCTGCGCAAGTACGGCCGCAGCCTGCTCGCGCACCAGACGCCGAACTTCTGCCGCGACATCAGCGACTACTTCCCGGAGCTGGACGCCGCCGCCGAGATCATCCGCACCGACGACGGGCACGACACCCTGCTGGCGATGGGCCACTCCACCGGCGGGCTGATCATCTCGCTCTGGGCGGATGCCCGCCGCGACGCCGGCACCGTCGACGGCCTGGTCCTCAACAGCCCCTTCTTCGACCTCAACGCCCCCTGGGCGGTCCGTCGACCCCTCGCGGCCGCCGTCTCCCGGCTGGGCCGCAGGGCGCCGCACCGCATCCTGCCGTTCGGCCTGGGCACGGTGTACGGCGAGAGCCTGCACGCCGACCACCGCGGCGAGTGGACCTATGACCTCGCGTGGAAGCCGCTGGCCGGGTTCCCGGTGCGCGCCGGCTGGCTGAACGCGATCCGCGCCGGTCAACGCCGGCTGCGCGCCGGCCTGGACATCCCGGTGCCGGTGCTGCTGGCCTGCTCGACCCGCTCCTTCCGGGGCACCAAGTGGCACGACAACGCGACCCTGGCCGACGCCGTGCTGGACGTCGAACACATGGTGCGGTACGCGCCCCGCCTCGGCCGGCACGTCACCCTGGCCCGCTTCGACGGCGGGTTGCACGACCTCACGCTCTCCGGCCCCGCCGTACGCGCAAAGGTTTTCGACGAGGTCGGCCGCTGGGCCGAGGCGTTCCTGGCCGCCGGCCCCACCGCCCCGGCCGAATCCGTCCCCGCCACCGACGCGCCCGGGTTGCCGCAGAGCCGGCCTCCGACGACCGATCGCGCCGAGGCGACAGCGCTCGGCGACTGACCCGTCCCAGCGAGGCGAGCCGGGTTCAGGCGTCGCCGTGCGCGGCCGACAAGACGGCCTGGATCCGGTCGAAGGTCGCCACCGGGTGACCGTCGACGCCGGGCAGCACCAGGCCCAGGCAGTACAGCGAGACCTCGCCGGTGGCGTCGGCCTGCACGACGAAGACGGGCGCCCCGACGTACCCCGATGGCAGTTCCGTGGTGATCCGCACGTCGTCCCCGTCGCGGACCACGCGCTCGATCCCGACCTCTAGCGGGCGCGAGGCGTCTTCGCGTACCCCATGGGCCAGCACGAAAGCGGAACTGGCGTCGGCGCCGAGGCGGGCGACGGCCTCGGGCCCGGCGGCGATCCCCGCCGGCACCGGCTGCACGCGCCATCGCCAGCCGCCGTCGCCGGCGTACCGGTGCAGGCCGGCGGTCGGCAGCACCGCGACCCCGTCGCCCGGGAAGCGCGCCCAGCCGGGCGCGATCTCGCCCTGCGCGATGACGTCCGGGGCGACGCCGGCCGGCTCGGTGACGCTCGCCCGCAGGCCCAGCTCACCGCCCGGAGGGCCGACGAGGTCGGCCGCCGTCAGCAGCGCCTCCCCCACCGGGTCGTCGCCGTCCTGAAAGAAGAAGGCGGTGCCGTAGGCGTCGGCCGTCCGGTAGGGCAGGATGGCGCGGCCGACGACCTGGCACAGCTCGTAGGCGACGCCGCTCTCGGCGTCGGGGTCCAGCAACACCAGCCGAGGGTACGGGCCGACGCCCGGCCTCTTCGTGGGAACCCGGATGCCGGACGGGTGCGCTCCGTGAGACCCTGCTCGGCAACGTGGACGCGGGCACCCTTTTCGTCGTCGGGCAGCCGGACGGCGGTACCCTCTGGGCGCGACACCCACGCCGCGCGCCCGTAGCTCAGCGGATAGAGCAGGGGACTTCTAATCCCAAGGCCGCAGGTTCGAATCCTGCCGGGCGCACAACTCCTAGTTGGCCAGCACGGGTATCGACGGCCGGAAGATCCAGAGTCCGCCCGAGTCCGCGTGGAGTTACGGCAGCGCAGCGAAGCCAGGTACCCCGAAGGGTAGTTAGAGGCAGAGGGTCGCTAATCCCCGCTCCGTTCGGAACGGTTCGGATCACCGTACAGTCGTCGCCGAGTGAGGCGGGCCGAGCGCGACGGTGCTCGGTCTGCTGGTGAGATGAGCCGGCAGAGAAGAGAGCTGTGATTGCAGCTGCATCGACAGATCGAGGTACGCCGCTAGCTCTTCTGGGGTGACGGAGATCCAGATGTCTTTGCCCTTCTCACGCTTGACCCGGTTGAGGTGGTCGCCTCCGACTGGTCGAGAGTGCGCGACCGTGTTGCGGAACCGGGTGAGCTTCATCAGGTTCATCTTGAGGTCGCGGTACGACCGCTCCTGTAGAAGGTCAGCGCGCATCTCGGTGATGAAGTCCCGCAGGAGCTTCACTTGGTCCTCGTATCGCATGCCCTCCAGCTCCGCTTCCCTGGCCGGCTGCTCGTCGTCCGTCGAGCTGCACAACCAGGCGAGGATGGCCCGGACTAGGACCTGACACTCATCGTCGCGTGCGATCGCCAGCTCCGGTATGGGTTCGCGGCCCAACTCCTTGGCGAGGTGATCGACAAAGCCGGACCCGGGGCGACCTCCGACCTTAAAGTCACCCTCTCCCGAGCATTGCAGCGCGTCGTGGCCGCTCGGCACGCATACGCAGACGCACGCAGCGGGCGACATCTCATAGCACCCTGAGAGCTGCCGTCCAAGGAGCCAGGGCTTGCCGGTGGCGTCCCGTTGCACGATCTCGGGACTTGGAGCGGCGGCCCGCTTCTTGATCTTGTTCAGGTAGGAGCGTTCGGCAGGAAGATTCAACGCCCGGCGGCACGATTCACACACGTAGCTGTACGCCACGGGCCGGCACCCCCTTTCTGGCCAAGGCCAGGCTACATCGGCACCGTCCGACGATGCATCGGCTTGCCCATGCCGGTACAGCACGTCCAACTACAGCGGCTGGCGGGGTCGGTGCTCGCCGGTAGCCTCAACGAAGAAGGTAGATCGTGGCAACCCGCATTGATCTGACCCTCGTGGCTGACAAGTTGATCGTGCACAGGTCCGGACCGGGACTCATCATCAAGACGCTCTGCCACGAGCAGGCCTTGCCGGCGAACCTCTGGACCCTCACGCAGGATGCCAGTACCGGCCGGCTCATCGACATGACACAGGGCGACACCACGGGCAGCTGACCGACGCTCATCCAGCACCTGGCTCCAACCCTGGAGCCGGCAGCCGGATCACGCCGCTCTCATTGAGCGACATCCAACCCAAGCTCCCAGCGAATCGCCTTTAGAAGCTCAGCAGATAGTGCGCCGAGGTTCCAGAGGTCGCTACGGAGCACATCAATGCGCTCCTGCCTGTCCAGCATCCCGCCGCTGAATGAGGCCCAACAGCGGCGCACACGAACAAACACTTCTCCGCAGGCCTTGTCCGTCTCCACGGACGCGAAGAGCCTGACCTTGGCCCGCGTCAACTCCAAGGCGTTGGCGAGCGTCATAACCTCGCTGCGCCATGCTGCGTCGATCTTCTTGGGGCCGGAGCCATCAACAGGGAGGCGGCTTGAAATAGCACTTCTGAAGCTGTCCAACTGCTGGAGCAGTTCGCTGTACGAGGCTAGGCGTTCCTGGCGCGAGCGGGCGATATCCTCGCGCTCCCACTGCTCCTGGCGCTCGGCCTTCTCTCGCTCCCAGCGCCCCTCCTCCTGCTCACGCTCGTGCCGCCAGCGAAGAAGCTCCTGCTCCCGTTGCCATCTCCACTGTCGGCGCTCGCGCACCCCGCTGGCCACTTGGGTGATAAGCGCGGCGGCGAGCGTGCCCACGACCGCCAGAGCGGCAGCAACAAGGACCATCCACGAGGGAGCGCTAGAACCCATCCGACAATGGTCTCTCGCCCGCGCAACCAATCGGACGATCACTCAGCGTGCAACCGCCTCGCCAGGAACGGCGCGCAGGCGCGCCGCAGATCGTGCAGCCGTAGCACCTGCGGCTGCCCACGGTCGGGGCGCGTCGGCCGGGTCGGCAGGATGAGCCCATGCGGTTGCTGGTGCTTGGCGGAACCTGGTTCGTTGGATACTCCGTCGTCACGACTGGGATCGATGCCGGCTGGGAGGTGACAACATTCAACCGCGGCACGTCAGCTCCCTTCTCTAAAGCGGTACGGCACATCCGAGGCGACCGGACTCGGCCTGAGGACGTCGCCGCTCTCGCTGCCGCCGGGCCTTGGGATGCCGTTGTCGACACCTCTGGCTACGTGCCCAGGAACGTCCTCGACGTGGCAGGCGCGCTCGCTCCCGTCGCCAGTCGCTACGTCTTCGTATCCACGCTCAGCGTTTACCGGGACTGGCCGGTCAAGCCGCTGAGCGAGCAATCCGAGGTGCTTCACTGCCCGCCGGACGCGGGCCCGGACTACGGCACCGACACCGAGGACGGACCGACCCGCTACGGCTACCAGAAGGCCGGTTGCGAGGCAGCGGCACTCGCCGCGTTCGGAGCGGACCGAACCACAATTCTGCGCGCCGGCGTCGTGCTCGGCCCACGTGAGTACGTCGGCCGCCTGCCCTGGTGGCTACGTCGTGTGGCCGCTGGCGGCGAGGTACTAGCGCCAGGCTCGCCTGACCGGGCAATCCAGCCGATCGACGTACGCGATCTGGCCGCGTTCGCATTGCGCACCATCACTGACGACTTGGCCGGCACGTTCAACGTCTGCGCTCCGGTGGGTAGCGGGACCTTCGGAGAACTGCTCGCGCACTGCGCTCACTCGACGCACACCGAAACCTCCTTCACCTGGGTGCCCGACGACTTTCTGCTGGCACAGGGCATCCGGCAGTGGTCCGAACTGCCGCTCTGGCGCACCTTCGACGGGGTGTGGAACGTCGACACCACTGCCGCGCAAGCCGCCGGTCTCCGCGCCCGCCCACTCGAATTGACCGTCCGGGACACCTGGCGGTGGTTGGTCGAGAGCGGGGACGTCAGCAACCACGACCGCGCCGCCGAAATCGGCATCAGCCGAGCGAGGGAAGCGCAGGTTTTGGCCGCCTGGCGCCGCTCAAACGAGCGGTCGAGATGAGGTCTCCGACAGCCACACCGCGATCTGGTCGGCGAGCCGCCGTGCGTCGGCATCGCCGCTCCCCCGTGCCTCGTTCAGCAGACGTCCTATCCGAGCGAGCCGACCGGTTAGCGAGACGTTGCGCCTTTGCGGCGGCAGAGCCAGCACCGTACGCAGCGCCTCAGCAGCCCCGTCCGGATCTCGCATGTGTAGGTGAGCAGCGGCCATGTCGATGTTCGTGCCGTTGATCTGTGAGTATGGCCGCCGCGCTGTCGGCAGCGCCTGATAAACGCGCAGCGCATCGAGGGCGTACCTCGCAGCCTGCTCGCCGTTGCGGAGGTCGAGCCAGGCAGCGGCGGCGCAGGCTGCGGCGCGTGCGTCTCCGAAGGCGAACTCACCACCGGTCGCCGTAGCCAGCTCGTCGGGCCGACCCTCTGCCGCCTCCCTGTCTTGTTGGGCAGCGTCCAGAACGGCAGCCACTGAGGCGGGGTCATCGAGAAGGGCGTAGGAGCGAGCGGCGATGTAGCGGAGCCTCAGCTTCGGTTCACCGTCGGGGGCCACACGCATCGCTCGGCCGTAGTAGCTGAGAGCGGCATCAGGCTCGTTGCGCCAGTTCGCCAACGTCATTTGCAGCCCATACGTCCACGCCTTCAAGGACGCGTGGCCGGCAAGGTCTGCGTACTGGGTAGCCGCCCGGGCAAGGGCGGCCGACTCGGTCCAGTGTCCGAGGTCGAAAGCGGTGGAGGCCATGAGTGATGCGCCCTGGCCGATGGCCACGAAGAGATCGACCAAGTCCCCCGGCCGCCGCGTGCGGTCGGCCAACGCTCGCGCCTCGTCACGCAGCCGCCGTGCAGTTGAGAACGTGTCGAAGGCAGCCATTCCAACAGACCGCGCCAGCACGGCCATGTCCTGCTGCATTGCCTCGATCGAGTCATGCGGCACCCCTGCGCTCGACAGCAGCGAGTCATGGGCGACTGCGTCTGCGGCATCACTCACGACATCGCCGAGATCAGTGCCGCTACCAGCGCCTCTGTGCTTCCTGGCGACGTCGTCGATGTCTTGTAGGAACCGCGATCTGACCGAGTCCGAAAGCCGGCCGACTGCTGCGTCCAGCAACTCTTGGTTCGCGCTGCCGGGCACCGTCTCCGGCCGACTGTGCCAGTACGCAACGGTTCTGACCGCGATGCCCAGCCAGGCCGCGAACCCTTCGTTCGTCATCCCGGCGGCAGCTTGCAGCACACAGGCCAGGCGTCCAGTCCACTGATCCACCCTCGCCATCGCGCCTCCCGTGATGCGTTGCATCGGATTGCCGCTCGTTGCACCAGCTTTGCATGGGCGCATCGTCCGACTTCGACTTCACTGGACTCAGCAAGCCGATAGAAGCACCAGAGGACATGGGGTTACCAGCTTCAAGACACGGCCCGAGCCGGGATCGAGCGCGTTGTCACAGCCAATATGAAGGCGGCCCTCGACCAGCGCAGCCACGCCGATCGAGGGCCTTGATCGCCTAGCAAGGAGGCGACCCGTGAGCACCCTACCCACCCTGCCCGCCTGTCCAGAACCCGCGACGATCCGCATCGAGCTGTACTCGGCGGACTCCCTGGACGCTTGCGCGTACACCTGTGTTGACCACACCATCCGCGCAACCGCTGCCATTGCCCGCGCCGGTTTGGAGGCCCACCTGATCGGCATGGCACCGGACGTCGTACGGTCCTGCGGCCATATGTTCGTCTTCCCGACCGGCACCCTTGCCGATGCCCCGGCCGGTCTGACGCATCCACGCTGGTGCGACCGGGACGATTGTGAGAGTCGGGGTCAGCACCACTCCCGCATCCTCGGCGTGGAGACCGACCGGCCGGAGGCGATCACCGTGCAAGCGGTCCTGGTACAGGCCCTGCACGAGGCTGCTGAGCCGATGGTGCGCCTGGAGGACAGCGCGGCAACCCGGCTGCTTCTCTCGGTCCGGCAGACGCGGGTGTTGCGGTACCGCCTGGCCAATCTGCTCGACCTGACCAGGGCCGGGCGGCGCACCCACCACATAACAGGTCGACAATGATGAGGTTGAGCAATCGCGTCCTACGGTTGCAATGCCGACACAAGCAGATCCGCCACCACTGCGGGGTGCGTGACCATCGCCAGGTGATGGGCGTCCAGGCTCCGGACCCGGTACCCACGTTTTTCGGCCTGCTCTGCCGTGGACTGGTACGCGGCGCTCAGCTGAAGGTAGATGTGTCGGGCGGAGTGCCATGCCTCGCCCGGCGTAGGCAGCACCTCGGAGACGACCTGCCACGGCAGTTCAGGTATGCCGTCCAGCACCCGCCGCCGCTGTTCGGGGTCGGGCAGGAGATCGGCCAGGGAGGCCGTGGGGAAGCAGGTGTCCCACCGTGGCAGCCGGCCGGACGCCGCCATCTCCCGCAGCCAGGTGGCCCGTTCCGCCGGCAGTGATCCGATCCAGCTCGTGCCCGGGTGTGGCAGGCGGGCATCCATGAAGACGACGTCGAGCTGGTCACTGCCGACCGCGTCGGCGATGCCCGGCAGGTACGCGCCCGCGCGGCTGTGGCCGACGACGACGGTGTGCGCACCAGGAGTGACGGTGGCAGCCGCCGTGCAGACCGCCGCATGAAAGGACGTCGACTCGACGAGGGGGCGAAGGTCCAGCACTTCCACACGCCACCCCGCCGCTTCGAGATGCGGACGCAGGGCATCCCATGTCGCTGCGGTGAGAAGCGGGCTGTGGACGAGAAGCATCGTTGGTTCGGCGAGCACAATCGCATCCTGAGGGCTGTGCAGCCATCCGTACAGCAGTGCCTGCCTCCGAGCGCCCACTCGACAATGGCGGACACGCTGAGCGGGATGATCAGGTGGGTGCAGACCGTCGCCGACCACGGCGGTGACCCGGACGGGCTCGCGGGCAGCGGCTGCGCTGATAGCGTCGCCGCGTGTCGATGTTCCGGACTCCTCAGGTGATCCTCTTCAGCGAGGACGTCCGCCGAGCCGCCGAGTTCTACGCCGGCCTGGGCTTCACCGAGACCTTCCGGGTGCCGACCGAGGGCGAGCCGATCCACATCGATCTCGCGCTCGACGGCTACAAGATCGGCATCGCCTCGGTGGCCTCCACGCGCGACGACCACGGCCTCGACCCCGTGCCGCAGGGGCAGCGGGCCGCGGTGGTCCTCTGGACCGACGACACCGCTGGCGCGTACGCCGCCCTCACCGCGAACGGCGCACCCTCCCTGGCTGCGCCGCACCGGTGGCTCGACCGCCTGCTGATCGCCTGGACGGCCGACCCCGACGGCAACCCGATCCAGATCGTCCAACAGCTCTGACGACTCCGCCTGGGCGCACCGACCCGCCGCCTGCGTGCCGACGGCGTGCCCGGCACGGCCTACATGTCCGACCGGGCGGGGGGGTCACTGCCGAGCGGCTGGTGCGCGGCCTTGACGATTGTGGCGCCGGAGCGGACCTCCACCGGTCGTACAGTGGGGAAGGTCCTGGCCCCAGTGATCGCGGCGGGTGTGTCCTTTTCAGCCCGCCCGGAAGGAGCACAGTGAACCGACCCCTCAGGACCGCGCTCGGCGTCGCCCTGATTGCCACCCTCCTGACCTCCGTCGCCGTCGCGCCCGCCCACGCGCACGCCGGGGGCCGACCGCCGGCAGTTGTCGCCCTGCCGGACGGGTTCCAGCCCGAAGGCATCGCCACCGCCGGCCGGTACGCGTACTTCGGCTCCCGCGCGACCGGCGAGATCTACCGCGCCGACCTGGTGACCGGCCGGGGCAGGGCGATCGGAGCACCCACCGGTACCCCGTCGCTCGGGCTCAAGGTCGACCCGCGCGGCCGGTTGTTCGTCGCCGGCGGCACGGCCGGCG